>DATACF010000581.1:0-9765 GCA_036259235.1 Longimicrobium sp.
CCCCCCCCCTCGTCCGTATCCCGAGTCCCGAAGTCCCCTACTCAGGACTTGGGACTCAGGACTTCCGTCCCTCAGAACCAGTTCCCCCCGCGATCCCGGTCGCGCCCGCGGAAGTCGCGGTCGTAGGCGTCGCGGAAGTCGGAGCGGTTGTAGTAGGGGTCGTCGCCGATCCCCTGGTTCCAGCCGCGGCCGGTGGTGGCGTCGCCGCGGTAGGTGCCCCGCCAGTCGTCGTCCATGTTCCGCCAGACGTCCGAGCGGGTGCGGGCCGGGCGGCTCTCCAGCCCGTGGCGGATGTCGCGGGAGCTCATGTTCCCGCTCCCGCCGAAGACCCCGCCGCCGCGCTCCATCCCCTCATGGCCGCGCATGACGCGGATGGGGGTGTGGCTCTGGCGGTCGCCGAAGGGGTCGCCGGCGTCGGTCTGCTGCCGGCTCTTGTGGCCGTTGTCCCACTCGTCGAACCGGTCGCGGTCCATCCCGCTCATCCCGCCGCGCCCCGTCTCCATCCCCGGGCGGGCGTTGTGGCCGCGGCCCTCGCCGGCGCCCCACGAGCGGCCGTACTCGTAGTCGCGGTCGTAGTTGAAGCCGGTGCTCCACCCGGTGGGCTCGACGCCGCGGTACCCCAGGTTGGCCTGGGCGCGGTAGTCGTAGTCGCGGTCGTATCCGCCGCCCTCGAAGCCCCGGCCGCCGCTCCAGCGGTCGCGGTTGGTGCCGAGGCTGTAGCCGTCGCGGGTCTCGTTGCGGCCGAAGTCGCCGCGCGCCGAGTAGTCGCGGTCGTAGCCGCCGCGGTCGAGGGCGTCGCGGACCCCGTTCTCCACGCGGTTCCACATCCCGCGCATCCCGCCGCCCCGGTTCCGGCCGCCGCCGTACTCGGGGCTCCCGCCCCAGCGGTCGCCGAAGTCGCGGTCGCGGTTGTTGCGGTCGAAGAGCGCCATTCCTGCCTCCTTCGTGCTCGGGTTACCGGGCCGTTCCTCCGGCCCGCCTCTTCGCATCGGGGAGGCCGAAGGAGGGTGCAATCTCCGTTCCCCCCGGGCCTCGGGCGAGTCTTGTCGCGCCCGTCGAGGGGGGCTACGTTGCGCCCGGCAGAACGTCTCTTTCGTCCGACCCGAGGTTGTGTTCCGTGCAGACCGCCGCTCCCGACGCCGCCGTCCTCTCCACCCTCCGCGCCAACCCCCTCCTGGCGTCGCTCGACGACGCCGAGCTCCGCGCGCTGGCCGCCCTCGCCGAGACGAAGCGCTGCCCGCGCGGGGCCTACGTCTTCCGCGAGAGCCAGCCCCGGCGCGCCTTCGGGATGGTGGTGCGGGGGCGGGTGGAGATCGTGAAGGGGTTTCAGGGGCTCCCCCAGGTCCTCCACGTCCTGGGCGACGGCGAGTCGTACGGCGAGGGGAGCCTCCTCGACGACTATCCCCACTCGACGTCGGGGGTCATCGCCAGCGACGACGCCGAGGTGCTGGAGGTCCCGCGCGAGCGGCTGAAGACGCTGGCCGAGGACGACCCGCGCCTCTTCGGGAAGCTGGCGATGGCGGCGGCGCAGATCATCTCCTCGCGCCTCCGCCACGCCAACGCGCTCCTGATCGGCCGGGCGCAGGGGTACCTCTCGGGGGAGCTGCGGACCGAGCACGACCTGCTGGGCGAGCGGCGGCTCTCGGTCGACCTGTACTACGGGGTGCAGACGCTCCGGGCGCTGGAGAACTTCCCCATCACGGGGATCCCCATCTCCCAGTACCCGTACCTGATCCGCGCGCTGGCGGCCATCAAGGAGGCCGCGGCGCAGGCCAACGCCGAGCTGGGGCTCCTCCCCCCCGAGGTCGCCGACGCCATCGTGCGGGCCGCCGCCGAGGTGCGGGGGGGGAAGCTCCACGAGCAGTTCGTGGTCGACGTCATCCAGGGCGGGGCGGGGACGTCGACCAACATGAACGCCAACGAGGTGATCGCCAACCGCGCGCTGGAGCTGATGGGGCGCCGGAAGGGCGAGTACGCCTTCTGCCACCCCAACGACCACGTCAACCTCTCGCAGAGCACCAACGACGTCTACCCGACGGCGCTGAAGCTGGCGGCCAACTGGGCCATCGAGGACCTGGCCCGCGCGCTGGGCGAGCTCCGCGACGCCTTCCTGGCCAAGGGCGAGGAGTTCGCGGACGTCCTCAAGATGGGGCGGACGCAGCTCCAGGACGCGGTGCCGATGACGCTGGGGCAGGAGATGAACGCCTTCGCCGTCACCGTCGGCGAGGACATCGACCGGCTCCGCGAGGCGGCGGCGCTGGTCCGCGAGATCAACATGGGCGCCACGGCCATCGGGACGGGGATCAACACCGACCCGCGCTACGCGGCGCTGGTGTGCGAGAAGCTCCGCCGGGTGACGGGGCTGGAGCTGGTGACGGCGCCGGACCTGATCGAGGCCACCGCCGACACGGGGGCGTTCGTGCAGCTCTCCGGGGTGCTCAAGCGGGTGGCGGTGAAGCTCTCCAAGATCTGCAACGACCTCCGCCTCCTCTCGTCGGGGCCGCGCACGGGGCTGGCGGAGATCAACCTCCCGCCGATGCAGCCGGGGTCGTCGATCATGCCGGGGAAGGTGAACCCGGTGATCCCCGAGGTGGTCAACCAGGTGTGCTTCCAGGTGGTGGGGAACGACCTCACCCTCACGATGGCGGCGGAGGCGGGGCAGCTCCAGCTCAACGTCTTCGAGCCGGTGATGGGCTTCAACCTCTTCCAGTCCATCGACATGCTCGCGCGCGGGGCGGTGGTGCTCCGCGAGCGGTGCGTGGTGGGGATCACCGCCAACCGCGAGCGGCTCCGCGAGATGGTCTACCACTCCATCGGCCTGGTGACGGCGCTGGTGCCGTACATCGGCTACGAGCGCTCGGCGGCGCTGGCCAAGGAGGCGCTCTTCACCGGGCGCGGGGTCTACGACCTCGTCTGCGAGAAGGGGTGGATCTCGAAGGAGCGGCTCGACGAGATCCTCACCCCCGAGGCGATGACGCATCCCCGCGCCATGCCGCACCCGGTGGCCGAGGTCGTGCCGACGGCCGGCGGCGACGGCGCGAGCGTCACGGAGTCGGGGGAGATGATGGTGCCGCCCTCCGGGCTGGCGTAGGCGCCCGGCGCTTGGGAGGCGACCCGGTGGACGCGCCCCTCGTCCGGCTCGACTCGCTCGATCCGCGGCGGGGGGCGCGGTCGTTCCGCTTCGGCGGCTTCGTCCGGACGCTCCGCGCGGACCGGGCGGGCGAGGTCGTCCCCGTCCTCCGCGCCGTCGAGCGCGCGGTCGCGGACGGGCTGCACGCGGCCGGCTTCGTGGCGTACGAGGCGGCGCCCGCGCTCGACCCGGCGCTGGCGACGCGGGCGGCCGATCCGCGGCTGCCGCTCGCCTGGTTCGCGCTGTTCGAGCGGCGGGAGGAGGCCGGGGCCGGAGAGGACGGAGACGCGCCGGATTCGGCGTTCGAGCTGGGCGAGTGGGAGATCGGGGTCGCGGAAGGGGCGTACCTGGCGAACGTGGAGCGCATCCGCGGGCTGATCGCGGCGGGCGACACGTACCAGGTGAATTACACGTTCCCCATGCGGGCGCCGTTCACGGGCGACGCGCTTGCGCTCTACCGGCGGATGGCGCGGGCGCAGCGGTCGGCGTACTGCGCGTTTCTCGATCTGGGGGACGGGATCTCGATCGCTTCCGCCTCGCCCGAGCTCTTCTTCCACTGGACGGGAGACGCGCTGGAGCTGCGGCCGATGAAGGGGACGCGGCCGCGGGGGCGGTGGCTGGAGGAGGACGCGGCGCTCGGGGAGGAGCTGGCGGCGTCGCCGAAGGACCGCGCGGAGAACCTGATGATCGTGGACCTGCTCCGGAACGACGCGGGGCGGGTCTCCGAGTTCGGGAGCGTGCGCGTGGAGCGGCTCTTCGAGGTGGAGCGGTACGAGACCGTCCACCAGATGACCTCCACCATCCGCGCGCGCGCGCGCCCCGGGACGACGCTCACCGGCCTCTTCCGCGCCCTCTTCCCCTGCGGCTCGGTGACCGGCGCGCCCAAGGTGCGCACCTGCGAGATCGTCGCGGAGCTGGAGGAGGCGCCGCGCGGCGCGTACTGCGGCGCCATCGGCTACGTGTCGCCGGGGGAGGCGGCGTTCAGCGTCGCCATCCGCACGGTCGTCATCGACCGGGATCGCGGGACGGCGGAGCTGGGGGTGGGGAGCGGCGTCACCTACGACTCCGACCCCGCGGCCGAGTACCGCGAGTGCCTCTCCAAGGCCGCGTTCACCCGCCGCGCGCCGAACGACCTGGCGCTGCTGGAGACGATGCGGTGGGAGCCGGGGCGGGGAATCGCCCTCCTCGACCTCCACCTGGAGCGCCTGGCGAAGTCCGCCGCCTACTTCGGCTTTTCGTGCGACGGGGACGCGATACGGAGCCGATTGGGGGCGATGGGGGGCGGCGAGGCGCGGACCGTCCGGCTGCGGCTCCACCGGTCCGGCGAGGTGGAGATCGGCGACGGCCCGCCACTGGCCTGGGACGCGCCGGTGCGCCTCGTCCTCGCCCGCCGCGCGATCGCGAGCGACCATCCGTGGCTCTACCACAAGACGTCGCGGCGGGAGATCTACGACGTCGAGGAGGATTCGGGATCGGACGCGATGCCGCTGCTGGTGAACGAGCGGGGGGAGCTGACGGAAGCGCCGATCGCGAACGTGGTGCTGGAGATCGACGGCGAGCGGTGGACGCCGGCGCGGGAGTCCGGCCTCCTCCCCGGCGTCTTCCGCGAGCACCTCCTCCGGCGCGGCGAGGTGCGCGAGCGGGTGCTCGTCGCCGACGACCTGGCGCGGGCGAGCGCCGTCTGGGTGGTCAACGCCGTCCGCGGCCGGGGGCGCGCCGTCGTCGTCGGCGCGGCGGAATCGGCGGAACCGTCGTGACGCGCGTCAGCAGCCGCAGACCTTCCCTTCGACGATGGCCTCTCGCCCTTCCTTGAAGAGGAGGACGGCGATGGCGATGGCGACCGCCGGGTCGGCCTGCCAGAAGCCGAGCGCGTGGTTCAGCACGAGGCCGGCGAGGACGCCGGCGGACATCCCCATGCACGCCAGCGTCTGCTTCGCGTCGGCCTTCAGGCTGCGGCTGCCGAGCCGCTCCGCCGTGCGCTTCTTGGCGACGAAGAGGAGGGGCATGACGATGAGCGAGACGACGGCGATGGCGATGCCGGCGGCGCTCGTCTCGGGCCGCTCGCCCGTCGCCAGCTTCCGGAGCGCCTCGACGAGGACGTACGCGCCGAGGGCGAAGAAGGTGTAGCCGACGAGCTTGAGCGCGCGCCGCTCCTTCCGCTCGGTCTCGGCGTCGCACGCGTCGCCGCCCGCGCGGAAGCGCCAGATCATCACCCCGCCCGAAAGCGACTCGACGAAGGAGTCCATCCCGAACCCCACCAGCGCCACGCTCCCCGCCGCGGCGCCCACGGCGACGGAGGCGACGCCCTCGATCACGTTGTATCCCACCGTGAAGTACGACAGCCGCAGCGCGCGGCGGCTCCATCTCCCCTGGTCCATCCTCGGGTCTCGCTCCGGTTGACGTCGTTGCGTCCGGCAATCTATCATCCGCCGTCGTCCGTCTCACGCCCCGAATCTGACCGCATGCCGTTCAAGATGATCCACCTGGCGCGTCCGCTCGCGCTCGCGGCCGCCGCCGTGCTGTCGCTCGCCCGTCCTTCGCACGCGCAGGAACCCGCGCGCGTGACCGTGCGCGTCACCGCGGAGGACGCCCCCGTCGCGGAGGCGCGCGTCGCCGCGGGCGCCGTTCGCGAGACGACCGACAGCGCGGGCGTCGCGCTCCTTCGACTGACGACGGGGCCACACCGCGTCGTCGTGACGAAGGACGGGTACGCACGCGCCGTCCTCGCCGTCACCGTCGCCGGCGACACCACGCTCGCCGTCGTCCTCGAAGAAGCGGAGGAGGACGAGCACGAGGTGGAGGTCGAGGAGCTGGTGGTGACGGCCACGCGGAGCGAGCAGCGCATCGAGGACGTGCCGGTGCGCGTGGAGGTGCTCTCGCGCGAGGAGGTGGAGGAGAAGATGCTGATGACGCCCGGCGACATCGCGATGATGCTCAACGAGACGAGCGGGCTGCGCGTCCAGAGCACCTCGCCGTCGCTGGGCGGCGCCACCGTGCGCGTGCAGGGCTTACGCGGCCGCTACACGCAGCTCCTCTCCGACGGCCTTCCCCTCTACGGCGGCCAGAGCGGCGCGCTGGGGCTCCTCCAGATCCCCCCGATGGACCTGGGGCAGGTGGAGGTGATCAAGGGCGCCGCGTCCGCGCTGTACGGCGGGTCCGCGCTGGGCGGCGTCGTCAACCTCGTCTCCCGCCGCCCCGCCGACGACCGCGAGCTCCTGCTGAACGCGACGACGCTCGGCGGCGCGGACGCCGTCTTCTGGCAGTCGCGAAAGATCGGGGAGCGCTGGGGCTACACCCTGCTGGCGAGCGGGCACCGGCAGGAAGACGCCGACGTGGACGACGACCGCTGGGCCGACCTCCCCGGCTACCGCCGCGCCGTCCTCCGCCCGCGCCTCTTCTGGGACGACGGCGCCGGGCGCTCCCTCTTCGCCACCGTCGGCGCCACGGCCGAGGAGCGCGAGGGGGGCGGGCTCGTCCCCGGCGGCGAGTATCCCGAGGCGCTGCGCACCGGGCGGATCGACGTGGGAGGGGTGGGGCGGACGCTGGTGGGCGGCGGCGCGCTGCTGAGCGTGCGCGCGTCGGCCATGGCGCAGCGGCACCGGCACACCTTCGGACCCACGCTGGAGCGCGACCTCCACGGCACCGCCTTCGCCGAGACATCGCTGGGGAGGACGCGCGGCGCGCACACCTGGGTGCTGGGGGGCGCCCTCCAGTACGAGCGCTACGACGCGCGCGACGTCTCCGGGTGGGACTACACCTACGTCATCCCCTCCCTCTTCGCGCAGGACGAGGTCGCGCTCTCGGACGCGCTCTCCCTCCTGGCCAGCGGCCGGGTGGACGCGCACAGCGAGTACGGCGCCTTCTTCAACCCCCGCCTCTCCCTCCTCGTCCGCCCCGCCGAGGGGTGGAGCGTCCGCGCCTCCGCCGGGACGGGGTACCACGCGCCCACCCCCTTCACCGAGGAGACGGAGGCGATCGGCCTCGCGCCGCTCGTCCTTTCCGGCGAGCTGGAGGCGGAGCGCGCCTGGACGGCCTCGCTCGACGTGGGCCGCGCGCTGGGGGCGGTGGAGGTGAACGCCACCCTCTTCGCCTCGTCCATCGACGACGCGCTGGCGCTGCGGCCGGCGCCGACGGACGGCATCACGCTGGTGAACGTCGACGGGCGGACACGGACGCACGGCACGGAGCTGCTGGCACGGTGGCACGCCGGGCCCTGGCACGCCACCGCCACCCACACCTGGATCCGCGCGACGGAGCCGCACGGCGCCGGGCGGCGCGAGGTGCCGCTGACGCCGCGCCACCAGGCCGGCGTGGTGGGGATGTGGGAGGCCGAGGGGGAGGGGAGGATCGGGCTCGAGCTCTACTACACCGGCCGCCAGGCGCTGGAGGACAACCCGTACCGCGCCCGGAGCCGCCCCTTCTTCATCGTCGGCCTCCTGGCAGAGCGGCGCTTCGGGCGCGCGCGGGTCTTCGTCAACGCCGAGAACCTCCTGGACGCCCGCCAGACGCGCTGGGACCGCCTCGTCCTCCCCGCCCGCTCCCCCGAGGGGCGGTGGACCACCGACCTCTGGGCGCCCGCCGAGGGGCGCGTGGTGAACGCGGGGGTGCGGCTGGAGCTGTGAAGGATCGGGGTCGCGAGGACGGAAAACGGAGGGGAGGCGCGCCGAGGGCTCGGAAGCGCCTCCCTTCTTCATGTCCATCACCTCCGCCCCAGGCGCCGGGCCAAAATTTGTCTTGACTCGCCTCGACCCAGCCGCCTAAACATTCCTTTTCGACAATTCCTTCTTCTTCATTCCGGAGCCATCATGCGCCTCTTCTACCTCGCCGCAGCCCTCGTCCTCACGTTTTCCGCCCAATCCGCCGCCGCGCAGCAGGCATGCCCGCAGGGGACGGGTCCCGTCACGGTGTATTTCGCGCGGAAGATCATCACGATGGACACGGCGGCGGCGACCGCCACGGCGGTCGCCGTGGACGACACGCTCATCGCCGCCGTCGGGGACTCGGCGGACTTCGTCGGCGCACAGTCCGCCGGATGCACGATCGACCGCACGTACCAGCAGCAGGTGCTGATGCCCGGCTTCGTCGAGGCGCACACCCACCTGCAGCTGTACGGGCTCTTCGCCCGGGTGCCGTACGTGGGCTACTACGACCGGCCCGGGCCGAACGGGACGACGCTGCGGGGAATCACGACGTGGGAGGGGGTCAGGGACACGCTCACGGCGCTCGCCAACGCCTCTCCGGCGCCCACGACCCTGTTCGCGTACGGAGTGGACCCGATCTACTGGGACACCCGGCTCACGGCGGACAGCCTGAACGCCATCTCCACCACCGTCCCGATCCTCCTCCAGCTGGGGAGCGGGCACATCGTGGTGGGGAACGACACCATGATCGCGCTCGTCCGGCAGCAGGCCAGCTGGCAGGCGATGGTCGACAGCGGTTATGTGGTGATGGAGGCCGACGGCAGCACGCCCACGGGGGAGCTGGACGAGCTGATGGCGGTCGAGGCCGCGTTCGAGGCGATCCACACGGCCGGCAACGAGTTCCTCACCCTGGAGGCGTTCGGCCAGGCGGTGAGCGACGGGGCGATGATGATGCAGGGCGCCGGGATCACCACCGCGACGGAGATGGCGTTCGGCCTTCCGCATCCGCTTGCGCGCATATGGGAGCGGGGGCTGTACAATCGAAAGATGAGCTCCCTCCCGATGCGCGTGGTCCTGGCCTACAACTCCTACGTCCTCCAGCAGTCCGGGGGGAACATCGCCTCCATTCTCCGGCGCGCGAAGCAGCGGGATACGCCGCACGTCTGGACCGGGCCCCTGAAGGTGGTCTTCGACGGCTCCATCCAGGGATACACGGCCCGGGTGGACAGCGGGTACTACGACCCCGCCGGCACGCCCAACCCCATCTGGAACGTGGGCCCCGGCAACCCGCTCTACGACCTGATCCAGCCGGTCTGGGCGGCCGGCTTCTCCATCGCCATCCACGTCAACGGAGACCAGGCCTCGGAGGAGGCGCTGGCGGTGATCCAGGAGGCCACGGACAGCGCCGCGCAGAACCGGGTCACGCTGGAGCACGACCAGATGGCGACGCTGGAAGACTTCGTCGCCACGGCGAAGGCTGGCGTGACGGTCAACCTCTTCACCCCGCACCTCTACTACTACGGCGACCAGCACCGGACCATCACCTTGGGCCCGGAGCGCGCCGCCCGGATGAACAACGCGTACTGGGCCGACAGCCTCGGCATCCCCTTCTCCCTGCACTCCGACGCGCCCGTGACGCCCGCGCAGCCGCTCTTCGCGGCGTGGACGGCCGTGGCGCGGACGACGCCGTCCGGGGCGGTGCTCGGCCCCGAGTACGGCATCCCTGTGGAGCGGGCGCTGTGGGCGATCACGATGGGCGGGGCGACGCTCCTCGGCCTGCAGGACCGGATCGGAAGCATCACCCTGGGGAAGCTGGCCGACTTCGTGGTCCTGGACACCGACCCCACCGCCGTCCCCGACCTCCGCACCGTGAACGTCTGCGCGACGGTGTTCCTCGGGCAGCCGTATCCGGTCACGGGCGCGGGCGGCGCCTGTCCCGGGGCCCAATGAGCCGGTGACGGGGCGAGGACCGGGGCAAAGCGAAGGGGGGGCGCC
>DATACF010000582.1:0-5998 GCA_036259235.1 Longimicrobium sp.
GCCTGCAGGTCGGGCTGTGGGCCGCCTTCTTCCCCCGGGCCTTCTACGACGACTTCCCGGGCTCGGGCCGGGTGTGGGTCGCCGTGGACGGCCCCTACAACGAGCACCTCGTGCGCGACGTCGGCGGGCTCAACCTGGCGCTCGCGCTCCTCCTGGGCGTCGCCGCCGTGGGGCCGACGTGGGGGGTGGAGCGGGCGCCGACCACCAGCGCGATCCGCGCGTTCGGCGCCGCGCCCAGGTCGGAGGCGGCGAGGCGGCGCACCAGCCCGGCCTCGCCCAGCGCCTCAGCGGCCTGGCGGCGGCGGCGCGCCCACAGGAGCATCGCCGCCCCCGCCACCGCGGGGAAGACGGCGACCAGGTGGAGGAGGTTGGGGTGCGCCAGGCCGATCATCATCAGCCCACCCATGATCGTCGCCCCCATCACGGCACCCTCCCCCACCGCGTGGCCCGGAAGCACCATTCCAGGAGGACGAGCGCGGCGCCGAGGAGGAGGAAGGGGAGGTAGCGCTCGGTGAAGCGGACCGAGCGGCGGACCTCCACCCGCGTCCGGGTGAGCCGGTCGATCTCGTCCCAGATCCGCCGGAGCGCCTGGGTGTCCGTGGCGCGGAAGTACCGCCCGCCGGTGGTGGTGGCCACCTCCGTCAGCAGCGCTTCGTCGATGGAGACGGGCATGTAGCCGTAGCGGAGCCCGGTGGGCGTCCGGGCGACCGGGATGCGCGCCATGGAGCGCGAGCCGACGCCGATGGTGAAGACGCGCACCCCGAAGGCCGCCGCCGCCTTCGCCGCCGTGCGCGGGTCGATGTTCCCCCGGTTGTTGACGCCGTCGCTCATCAGCACCACCACCTTCGACTCCCCCGCCGCGCGCCGCAGCCGGCTGGTCGCCGTCGCCAGCCCGAGGCCGATGGCGGTGCCGTCCTCCAGCTGCCCCACCTGGAGGTTGTCGAGCGCGGCCGAGAGGATGGTGTAGTCGACGGTGGCGGGGACGACGGTGAGCGCCTCGCCCGCGAACGCCACCAGCCCGATCCGGTCGTGCTTCCGCCCCTGCACGAAGCGCGACACCGTCTGCTTGGCCGCCCCCAGCCGGTTCCGCGGCTGGAAGTCCTCCGCCAGCATGGAGCTCGACACGTCGAGGGCGACGACGATGGCGATCCCCTCCGCCTGCTCGCGCACCACCTCGGCCCCCGTGCGCGGGCCCGCCAGCGCGAAGACGAGCGACGCGAAGCCCAGCGCCCGCAACCACTCCGGGAGCGCGGCGAGCACCGCCGCGCCGCGCGTCGCCCGCAGCGCCCCCGCGCGCGAGAAGACGATGGCCTCGCCCCGCCGCCGGCGGCGGAGCCAGACGAGCCAGAGGGGGATCAGCGCCAGGAGCGCCAGCGCCCACGGATGCGTGAATTCCAGCCTCATCGCCCCGCCCCCGCCCCGGCGGCTTCCGGGTGAACGTCGGACGACGCGGGAGATTCGTCCCGGCCGAACTGCTCCACCCACGCCCGCGCCGCGGCCAGGTCGGCGTGCGCCGTCTCGGGCGTGAACGGGCGGCGGGCGAACTTGGCGAGGTCCGCCGCCTCCAGCGCGCGCGCCAGCGGCGCCGCCCGCTCCGGCGACACGCCGTCGCGGCGCATCCGCGCGACCAGCTCGGAGGTCGTCAGATCCGGCGACCACGCGGGGTCCATCGCCGCCGCGTAGCCCCGGAGCGCGTCGCTCACCATCGAGTAGAACGCCTTCCAGCGCCCCGCCTCGGCGTGCCCCGACGTCCGCGCCCGCTCCAGCTCCGCGAGCGCCCGCTGCCGCGCGCCGGGCCGCGGCCCGGGGACGACGCGGCCCCTCCGCTTCCGGCGGCGGACGACCCACCAGAGCGCGAGGGCGAGCGCCACCAGGGCCAGCGCGGCCGCGAGCGCCAGGAGGCGCCAGTCGCGGTCGGGGCCGAAGACGTCCTTGGCGCCGCGCGGGCGGTGCTTCGTCGTGTCGGCGGGGAGGACGGAGCGCACGACCGGGAGCTGGAGCGCCACGGGGGCCATCCGCGTCCCCCCGTCGGCGTCGGTGACGCGTGCGGTGGCGACGAGGACTTCCGCCGGGCCGGGCGACCACGCCACCATCTCCACCACGGTGCGGAGGACGGACGCCGCGCTGTCGGGGAGCGTCGTCTCCGGCTTCCCGACGGCCATCACCCGCTCCGAGGTCGGCGGTGCGTCCAGTTCCACCCACGACCCCGGCGGGAGGCGCACCGACGCGGTCACGCGGAAGCGCTCCCCCACCGTCACCGTCTCGGGGGCGACGCGGACGGCGAACGGGAGCGCGACCGGCGCCGTCCGCGGCCGGGGCGGCGCCTGCGCCTGCGCCGTCGCGTCGTACACGATCGGAGCGACGGCGAGCAGGGTCGCGAGGAAGACCGCCCGTGCGCTCATTGCCGGAGCCGGCGCTCGCGGCGGCGGAAGAAGGAGAGGATGGCGGTCGACGTGGGCTGGTCGGTGGAGAGCGCGATCTCGTCGAGCCCCAGGCGGCGGAAGCTCCGCTTGAGCGCCGCCCGCTCCTCGCGCACGGCCTCCGCGTACCGCTCGCGCACCCGCTCGCTCCCCGAATCGACGGCGACGAGCGCGCCGGACTCGGGGTCGCGCACCTGGAGGAGCCCCGCGTCGGGCAATTCCGCCTCGGCCGGGTCGGCGAGGACGACGGGGACGAGGTCGTGCCGGTGCGCCGCCACGGCCAGCGCCTTCTCGAACGCCCGCGACGCCGCGCCCTGGAAGTCGGAGACGAGGAAGACGATGGAGCGCGACCGCAGGACGCGCACCGCGTACTCCAGCGCCACGGCCAAGTCCGTCCCCACCCCCGCCGGCCGGAAGGAGAGGAGGTCGCGGAGGATGCGCAGCACGTGGCGCCGCCCCTTGCGCGGGGGGACGAAGAGCTCGACCCGGTCGGTGAAGACGAGGAGCCCCACGCGGTCGTTGTTGCGCACCGCCGACATGGCGAGCGAGGCGGCCACCTCGGCCACCATGTCGCTCTTGAAGCGCCCCCGCGTCCCGAAGCGCTGCGACCCCGAGAGGTCGACGGCCAGGAGCACGGTGAGCTCGCGCTCCTCCACGTACTTCTTGACGAAGGTCTCGCCCGTCCGGGCCGAGACGTTCCAGTCGATGGCGCGCACGTCGTCGCCCGGGAGGTACTCGCGCACCTCCACGAACTCGATCCCCTGCCCCTTGAACACCGAGTGGTACTCGCCGCTGAAGCGCGAGCTCACCAGCCCCCGCGTCCGCAGCTCCACCCGCCGCACCTGCCCGAGGACGTCGGGGAGCGCGGGCGCCGGCGACGCGGTGGCGGGGGGCGGCGCCTCCTTCGCGCTCCGCCGCCAGCGCGACGGCGGACGGGGCGCGGGATCGGCGGAGGACGGCGACGGCGGCGGGCGGCGGCGGAAGAAGCCCATCACGGGACGCGGACGACCTCGAAGACGCGGCGGACGATGTCGTCGGAGGTGACCTCCTCGGCCTCCGCCTCGTAGGTGGTGATGACGCGGTGGCGGAGGACGTCGGGGCCGATGGCCTTCACGTCCTCGGGCGTCACGTACGTCCCCCCGCGGAGGTAGGCGTGCGCCCGCGCGCACGCCGCCAGCGCGATGGTGGCGCGTGGACTGGCGCCGAACTCCACCAGCGGCTCCAGGTCGGCCGCGCCGTGGCGGCGGGGGTCGCGGGTGGCGCCCACCAGGTCGAGGATGTAGTCGGCCACCTTGTCGTCGAGGTAGAGCCCCGCGATCTGCTCGCGCGCCGCCAGGATCTCCGCCGGGCCCGCCACGGGGGTGACGGGGATCGTCGCCCCCCCCGACATCCGCCGGAGGATCTCCTTCTCCTCCTCGCGCGTGGGGTAGCCCACGCGGACCTTGAGCATGAAGCGGTCGACCTGCGCCTCGGGGAGGGGATAGGTCCCCACCTGCTCGATCGGGTTCTGCGTGGCCAGGACGAGGAAGGGCGAGGGGAGCGGGAAGCTCTCGCCGCCGATGGTGACCTGGCGCTCCTGCATGGCCTCCAGGAGCGCCGCCTGCACCTTGGCGGGGGCGCGGTTGATCTCGTCGGCCAACACGATGTGCGCGAAGACCGGCCCCCGGTGCGGGACGAACTCGCCGGTGCGGGCGTTGTAGATCGTCGTCCCCACCACGTCGGCCGGCAGCAGGTCCGGGGTGAACTGGATGCGCTGGAAACTGGCGTCGATGGTCTCGGCCAGCGTGCGCACGGCCAGCGTCTTGGCGAGGCCCGGGAGCCCCTCCATGAGGACGTGGCCCCCGGTGAGCATCCCGATCAGGAGGCGCTCGATCATGTACTCCTGGCCCACCACGCGGCGGTGCACCTCGGCCACGATGCGCTCCAGGAAGTCCGCGCGCGGCACCAGGGGGCCGGGGGCGTACGGCGATTGAACGGTCGTCAAGGCGTGCTCTTCCGTCGGTCCGGGTTCGTCTGGAACGCGCAGCGGCTCGGGATGCGTCCGGGGAAAATCTCGTGCCCGGCCCCCTTGTAGGCGAGCCCCCGCCGAAAGTTTCCCCTCCGCCTCCCGTCCGTGCCGCTCTCTACCGGACATTCTCCGTGGGAGAAAGGCGGGGGTGCGCGGCGGCGGCATCGTCGGCCCTCACCCCCCGGCCCCCTCTCCCAACCCCCTGGGAGAGGGGGGGAACGGCGTCGGCGCGGGGGCGGAATGTGGTGAATGCGTCGGACTCCGCGCAGGCCCTCACCCGGCTCGCCTCAGGCTCGCCACCCTCCCGTTCCGGGAGAGGGGACGTTTGGCCCGGCGCGCCAGGCGGGGCGTGACGTGGGGGAAGGCTCCGTAAGTCGCGGACCGGTATGAAGCTCTCCCCTCCCCACATTGTGGGGGAGGGGGGCCGCGGAGGCCAAGGCATGCGACGAAAGCCCGTCGAAGCGCGATCGAGGTTCAGCCGTTGAAGCGGAGTTGCGTGAGGGATGCGGGCCCGGAGGGCGAAGACCCTGGCGGGGGGGAATGCGAAGGGGACCGCGACCGGAGACGGAGCGGCGGAATGGGCAGAGTCCGCCAGGGGCTTCGCCGCGTCGGCAACGGTCGTATCGTTGCCTACGCGGCCCGCAGCCCGGCCCGGAGCGCAGCGGAGGGACACGCCCGCATCCGAAGTTGCAGTTCGTCGTCGACGTTGCGGATGCCGGTAAAGCCACGCATCCTCCAACGAGCGCCGAAGAAGCCGACCCGCACCCACCCGATCCGCCGTTGACGACCGCCGCCGCCCTCCCGATCCCGGAAGAAGAGCCATCGAGCCGCGTCCGCTACGTGCTGGCGGTGTGCGGGGCGTGGGCGCTGTGGCCGCTCTTCTGGATGAGCGAGTCGCTGACGATGACGGAGGCGGTGAGCCACACCGACGGCGCCGCGCTCTGGGTGCGCGACGCGGTGGTCTGGTCGTGCTTCACCTTCGCGATCTTCGCGTGGGGGCGGCGCTTCCCGCTCGAGGGCGGGCGGTGGCGCACGTCGCTCCCCGCGCACCTGGCCGGCGCCGCGGCGCTCGCGGTGGCGAGCGGCACCCTCACCTGGGCGCTGGACGACCGCGGCCGCGTCCCCTACGCCGCCTCGCTGGCGCGCGGGTGGGAGATGGACGTCTCGTGGTACTTCTACGTCCTGGGGATCGGCCTCGCCCTCCACCACCGCCGCCGGGCGCGGGAGCGGGAGCGCGCCGCCGCCCGCCTGGCCACCGCCGCGGCGGAGCTGGAGAGCGAGGTGGCGCGCGCCCGGTGGGACGCCGCGCGGCTCCGGATGCAGCCCGCCTTCGTCGACGCCACCCTGGAGGCCGTCGCCGCCCTGGCCCCGCGCGACCCCGGCCGCGCCGACGCCCTCACCGTCCGCCTCGCCGACCTCCTCCGCCTCTCGGTCGACCACTTCGGCGCGGGGGAGGTGCCGCTGGAGGAGGAGCTCGGCTTCCTCGACGCCTACCTGGCCGTCCGCCGCCTCCGCCTCCCGGGGCGCCTCGACGTGGCGGTCGACGCCGCCCCGGAGGCCCGCCGCGCCC
>DATACF010000583.1:0-8003 GCA_036259235.1 Longimicrobium sp.
CTTGGGGCGGCCGCGCTGGCCGCCGCGGCGGGGGCGGAAGTCGTCGCCGCCCTCCGCCGCCGGCTCCGTCCCCTCGGCCTCGGCGAAGCGCCCGCGGCGGCCGTGTCCGCGCCCGTTCCCGCGCCCGGCGGTGGCGAGCGCCTCCCTGGCCTCGTCGAGCGTGGCCGCCCGGATCGCCTCGCGCTTCCCGCGGGTGACGGTGAAGTGGAGGGGGCGGTCGAGGGCCGGGAGGTCGGCTTCGTCGAGGCGGTAGAGGAGCTTGGCGGGGATGCGCGCGCGCACCACCGCCGTCTCGCCCTCGTAGCCGTAGTCGAGCGGGTACTCGTCGCCGTCCAACACCACCGTCCCCGGGAGGGCCAGCCACCGCTCGCGGTCGGCGCGCGGCACCAGCGCGTCGGCGTCGAAGCGGAGCGGCGTCTCCAGGAACTCCGAGTACGCGTGCACCTCCTTCAGCCGCTCCATCACGTGCTCGGCCAGCGCCTTTTCGCTCACCTGCGGCGCCGCCCCCCCGGAGCGCCGCCACACCTCGCGGAGCTCGCGGAACATCTCGCGGTACGCCGGCGCGTCGCGGTGGTACGCCGCCCCCGACGCCACCGCCTCGGCCAGCGCGCGGCGGCAGGCGTCCTCCAGACCCGGCGGGAAGCGGTCGACCCCTTCGTCCTCCGAGTCCAGCTCGAAGCCGTGGAAGGCCCGCGTCCGCCGGAGCCGCAAGGGGTGGCGGCGGTGGGCCGGGTCGTAGCGCACCTCCACCTCGCCGGCCTCCGCGTACTCCACCGCCAGCTCGTGCGGGAGCTGCGTCCCCGAGATGGAGCCGCGCGTCCGCCCCGCCTTGTCGGCGAAGTAGAGGATCTCCCCCGCCACCGGGCCCCAGTTCCCGCAGAAGGAGGTCTTGGAGACGCGCACCTCCTCGCCCCAGCTCGTCACCTCGTCGATCACCAGCGAGAAGGGCATCACCCGCGCGAGGAGGTGGTGCCAGTCGCGCTCCAGCTTCTTGTTCAGCTTCGGGAGCTTCCGCGGGAGCTCCCGGTCGAGCGCGCGGTAGATGGAGGCGATGGCGAGCGCCGCGTCCTCGATGCTCCGCACCAGCACCCCGCGCTCCTCGCCCCACGCCGCCAGCGCCTCCTCGTCGAAGACGTGGCGGGGGAGGCCGTAGACGCTCCCCAGCGCCCCCAGCTCCTCCAGGACGTCCTGGTAGATCTGGTACGCCGTGAGGTGGTCGCTCCCGGCCACCACGTACTCGCCGATGTCGTTGTCCTGCTGGCGGAGCATCCGGTGGAGCGAGTCGATGGAGGCCATGGTGGCCACCAGCGGCACCAGGTGCTCGTCGGCCTTCACCAGGAGCTCGCCCCAGGCGCGGTCGACCGGGAGGATCTCCACCCGGCGCCCGTAGTGCGTCAGCCGCCCGTTCTCGATCAGCCCCCGCTTCTCCAGCGTCTCCACCGCCCGCCGGTACGCGATCCTGTCGAGCGGAACGGGGAGGTCGAGCTCGTCGGCCAGTACGCCCATGGCCGCGCAGGTCAGCGCCACGCGCTCGGGGTCGCCCGCGAGCTGGAAGTTGGGCTCCGTCGGCCGCAGCGACGCGAAGTCGATGGCGCGCTCCGAGAGGATCCACACCTCGCCGTTCTCCACCCGCCCGTGGACGCGCCCCGCCATCTGGAGGATCTCGTTGGCCCCCAGCGGGAGCCGGGTGAGGACGTTGCGCCCCCGCTGCACCAGCGTGGTGAACTGCGCGTCCTCGATGACCACCGTGTCGAGCCCGCGGATGTTGAGCGCCGACTGCCCCGCGGAGGTCATCGACAGCACGAACGGGTGGGTCGCGCCGTCGTCCTCCAGGAAGGGGCGGAGCTTGGCCACCGGCTCGCCGCCGTGGTAGAACTCGGTGAGGACGTGGGGCCACTTCTCCTGCACCGACTTGGCGATCTCCTCCGTCCCCGCGCGGGTGGGGACGAACACCGCCACCCCGCGCTTCTGCTTGACGACGTGGCGCATGAAGCGCTCGCCGAGGAAGGCGGAGGGGTTGACGGTGTTGGAGACGCGCACCTCGGCGGCCTTCGCCGGGTCGAAGGCGCTCGACTCGATGACGGTGGCCGATCGGAGGTACTCGGCGTAGAAGCGCGGGTCCACCGTGGCCGAGAGCCAGACGAAGCGGCACCCGGCGCGCTTGGCGAGCGCCAGGCAGAGCTCCAGCTCGGCGCTGGTCTGGTGGATCTCGTCGACGACGACGACGTCGTCGTCGGTGATCAGGTCGTCCTGGAGCCAGAGGCGGGCGATCCCGGTGGTGACGATCACCACGTTCCAGCTCGGGGTCTCGGGTGTGGCCTCGCGCTCGCGGTTGACGACGCCGACGCGCAGCTCCTCGCCCACGATGGCCTGGGCGATGGGGCGGATGGCGAGCGTCTTCCCCGTCCCCGTCCCGGCCATGATCCCGAAGCCCTTCCCCTCGCGGGCGAGCGCGCGGATCTCGCCGCCGTGCTCCTGCTCGATCAGCGTGGTGACGTGGGTGAGCTGCACCCCCAGCTCGATCGTCTCGCAGGCGGCGCGCGTGGGGGCGATCACCACGATGCGGCCTTCGGGGGGGCGTCCGGGATACCGTTCCGACGGGGGGGTGGCCGAGACCTCGACCATGGATGTCCGAGCCTTTGTGGGAGCTTGAGTTGACGCGGCGCCGCGCTGGGGCGCAGAATTACGCCTCGCCCGGTTTTTCGCAAGAACACGGCCAAACCCAGGTCCATGCCAAGCACCGCCTCAACCCTCGTATTCACCGGCATTTCCGAGCTCGCCGCGTGCACCGGCCCCTCGCGCGGCTCCGACCTCGCCGACCCCGCCGCCGTCGTCTCCGGCGCGGGCGTGGCGGTCGAAGGCGGGCGGATCGCGGCCGTGGGGCCGGAGGCGGAGGTGCTCGCGCGCTTCCCCGGCGCGGCGCGCTTCGACTGCGGCGGCGGGGTGGTGACGCCGGGGCTGGTCGACTCGCACACGCACGCCGTCTTCGGCCGGTACCGGACCGACGAGTACGCGCTCCGGTGCACGGGGGTGCCGTACATGGAGATCGCGCGGCGGGGCGGGGGGATCAACGCGTCGGTGCGGGACCTGCGGGCGCGGAGCGAGGACGACCTGGTGGAGATGGCGCTCCCCCGCCTGGCCGAGATGCTCCGCTGCGGGACGACGACGGCGGAGGTGAAGAGCGGCTACGGGCTCTCGACGGAGAGCGAGCTGAAGACGCTGCGGGCCATCCGGCGGCTGAACGGGATGCAGCCGATCGAGCTGGTCCCCACCTTCCTGGGCGGGCACGAGTTCCCGCCGGAGTACCGGGACAACCGCGAGGGGTACGTCGACCTCCTGGTGCGCGAGATGGTCCCCGCCGTGGCCGAGGCGGGGCTGGCGCGCTTCTGCGACGTCTTCATGGAGCCCGGCGTCTTCGACCGCGCGCAGACCGAGCGGGTGCTGCGGGCGGGGATCGACCACGGGCTGCGGCCGAAGCTGCACGCGGACGAGCTGGAGACGAGCGGGGGCGCCGAGCTGGCCGCGGAGCTCGGCGCGGCGTCGGCCGACCACCTGGGGGCGATCTCGGAGGCGGGGACCCGGGCGCTGGCGGCGTCGCGCACGGTGGCGACGCTCCTCCCGGGGACGCTCTTCTTCCTCGGCCGCCCGAAGTTCGCGCCGGCGCGGGCGCTCCTGGACGCGGGCGCGACGGTGGCGCTGGCGACGGACTTCAACCCCGGCTCGTGCCCCTCACCCAACCTCCAGTTCACCATGACGGCGGCGTGCTCGCGGATGGGGATGAGCCCGCACGAGTCGCTGCGCGCGGCCACCGCCGGCGGCGCGGCGGCGCTGGAGCTGGCGGACGGGCGGGGGACGCTCGCGGAGGGCGCGCCGGCCGACCTGGTGCTCTGGCGCGCGTCGTCGGCGGGCGAGATCCCGTACCGGCTGGCGGCGCCGATCGTGGCGGGGGTGTGGAAGGCGGGGGAGCGGGTGGTGTGAGCTGGTTCCGGCGCGGCTCCGCTCCGGGTGGCTGGACGTGGCCCTACACGCCCGACGCGCGCGACCGCGTCGTCCCCGTCGGCGACGTGCCGCGCGTCAACGAGGGCGCGCCGCTTCCGGTGGTGGTGGCGAGCGAGTTCCGGCTCTCGCTCGTCTACCTGATGCAGGAGAGGCCGCTGGACCAGGACGGCTCGCGAATGCGGATCGTGAGCGCGGACACCGGCGACCTCCTTTTCGCGGCCGTCGAGTTCCGCCACGCGCACGCGCACCTCTTCGGCCCGCCGAACGACGAGACGATCCTCGCCCACCCGCTCGCCGGCCGCGGCATCCACCCCAACGGCGCGTTCGCGGTGGAAGGCTCGTCGTGGATCCGCGCCCTGGAGCGGATGAACTCGGTCCACGAACAGCACAGCCCGTGGCGCTTCCGCGGGCTGACGCACTACCTCTTCACCTTCATCGACTCCACCTTCGAGTGCGCGGCGGAGGACTTCACCGTCTCCGTCCACCATGGATCGCTCCGCGACGTGGTGGCGGAGGTGGCGGGGCGGCTTGAGTGATGTCCGAGGGAAAGCAGCTTTTTATTCTCAGATTGCGCGCCACAGATGGTGCTCCGCTGGGTCGCCTGCGCGCCGATGCCAATACAGGTCTATCAAGCTGAGATCAATGGGAGGATCAAGTGCGTCTTGCTCAAGCTGGTGAGCCTTGTGGATGATTGCTTGAAGCCGCTGCGGCATATCCCCGTAAATCAGGTATATGGCTGCCCGATATGAACCATTTTGCCTGTAAGCCGTTAATGTTTGTAGATCCTTCCGAATTTGAGTGCGATGAGTCACTGAAACAGGCTTGACCTCAATTACGATTAAGTTTCCGACCATATATCCTGGGCGGTGAACGAGAAGGTCCGGTTTGGTGTTCCGAATACCGGGTGCGTTCATAAATCGGTGTCCACGCTTATCGACTTCACCACCGACATTGTATCCGAAGTCATTACCTACTAGCAAGCGGAGTTGATGGTATAACTCGTAGCAGTATACCCGCTCTCTGAATATCGGTGACTTTTCTCCAGCCACGGGTAGTTGCATATACGCCACTGGTACTTCTGCAGTGGCGTTGGAGAGGCAGTTAATAAATCGACGGATCTGCAGTTCCGCGTCGTTGTCTGGATGAGAGTCCATGGCGATTGACTGATTCTTGAGATTTAGCAGGGACTCGGTGTCCGGATTGCGTGGCCTTGACTAGCGCTCGGCCTTGCTTGAGGGAAGTGGATAGATCTCCGCTCAGAGCCGGTCGCGCTCGTCTGGCTCGACATCCGGTACCTGTGCCAAGGCTGCGTACTTCTCCGGAGATCCACGTTTCGCACGTTCTTTAAGATACTCGTCTTCGTTGATCGACTCACGCTGCGCGTGGCGAAGGTACGGATCCAAACCACTTGAATCGGTGGCATAGAGCCGGTCAAGGCGTGCTGTGACGTCATTATCAACGTTTCGGGCCACGAAATCTGCTATCGCGGCGACGATGAGGTCTTTCCGGCTCACGCCAAGCTGCCGCGCGAGCGCTTCGGCGGTAGCGGCAAGCTCGTCGGGTATAGAGATCTTGATCTTCATATCACGAAGATACTGCTACAACGGTCATAGGGGCACCTACTCCGGCCCGATCTCGAACGGCGGCACCACGCGGCCGTCGACGTCGGTGAAGCCGTACTCCACGGCGAGGCCGCCGACGCGGTGAGCCCCGCCTCTCACTGTCACTGTTCATCGCGGCTCGCTCGCGGCGTGGTGGCGGAAGTGGCGGCGCGCCTGGACTGAGGGCGAGTCCTGGGTGTGCATTGTCTCAAAATGCTTGACCGCTCCTGTCGCGAAATTTATTGTAATGGCGCCTCGGCCCGGAGCCGGCGTCGTCCGGGCCCTCTCCCTCCATTCATCCGCAAGGTGAACCATGCGCAGGCTCGTCGTCGCACTCGCCCTGATCCTTTCCTCCACCGGCTGCGCCACGCACCAGGCCTACCTGAGCCCGCAGTTCTCCAGCGCCACGGCGGCGCACAGGCAGGTGGCCATCCTCCCCTTCGACGTGTCCATCTCCCGCGAGCGGCTGCCGCGGAACCTGACGGCCGAGGACCTCGACCGCGCCGAGCGGGAGGAGGGCTACGCGGTCCAGAGCAAGCTGTACACGCAGCTCCTGCGGCACTCCGGGCAGTACACGGTGGCGTTCCAGGACGTCTCGGAGACCAACGTCCTGCTGCAGCGCGCCGGGCTGACCTACGACAGCCTGGACTCGCGCACCAAGCAGGAGATCGCGAAGCTCCTGAACGTCGACGCGGTGATCTCCGGGCGGATCCAGCGCTCGAAGCCGACGGCCGTGGGAACGGCCCTCCTCATGGGCGCGCTCCTCGGCCCGGCGTTCATGGGGAACACGAACAGCGTCGGGGTAAACCTCCAGCTGCACGACGGAGGCGAGGGAGCCGTGCTGTGGACGTTCGCCCACCGGTTCGGCGGCTCGATCGGGAGCAGTCCGGAAGGGCTGGCCGAAGCGATGATGGGCTCCATCGCCCGGCGGTTCCCCTACCGCCGCACCGTCACCTCCGGGACGACGGGGCCGTCGGTCCGCTGAGCCCGGCGCGCTCCGCAGGAGAAGACGCCGGCCGTCCGCATGGGGCGACCGGCGTCTTCTCGTTCCGCGGTACGGCGTCCGCCCGGGGGAGTCCCTGGCCGGAGTTACTCCTCCCCCAGCTCGAACGGCGGCACGACGCGGCCGTCGATGTCCGTGAAGCCGTACTCCACGGCGAGGTCACCGACGCGGTGGACGCCGCCGCTCTTGGCGATCACGCCGGGGTCGGCGGCGAGGGCGGCGACGGCGCGGCCGACGTAGCGGGGCGACTCGGTGCCGGCGAAGGCGGGGTGGTCGCGCCAGGTGGACTCGTCGGCCTTCTGGGACGCCAGCACGAACTCGGTGCGCATCCACCCGGGCGAGACGGCCAGCGACGCCACGCCGTGCGGGCGGAGCTCCTCGGCCATGGAGAAGGCGAGGCGGACCATGGCCGCCTTGGCGAGGTCGTAGAAGAGGTTGCCGCGGAGGTAGCCGCCGCGGTCCCAGTAGGTGGTGGTGACGATCAGCCCGCGCCCCTGGCGGATGAGGATCGGTGCCGCGACGCGGCTGGCGAGGAGGTGGTTGCGGACGCCGCGGTCGAACATGGCGTCCCACTGCTCCATCGCCTGCTCCCAGAACGGCGCTCCGAAGGCGGCCCTGCTGAACGCCTCGTGCCCGCCCCACGCGTTGTTCACCAGCAGGTCCAGCCCCCCGTGCTCGCCCTCCACCCGCGCGAAGAGCGCCCGCACCTCGTCCTCGCGCGCGTGGTCGCAGCGCACGGGGATGCCGGTGCCGCCGAGGCGCGTCACCTCCTCGGCGGTGTCGTCGATCGTCCCCGGGAGCGCCGCCAGCTCGCTCTCGCGGAGGATGGAGTCGTACCCCGGCGCCGGCGCGCCGCGCGTGCTCCGGCCGGTGACGTAGACGGTGGCGCCCGCCGCCCCCAGCTCCAGCGCGATCCCGCGCCCCGCCCCCCGGCTCGCCCCCGTCACCACCGCCACCCGCCCCCGCAGCGGCCGCTCCGCCTCCCCGCGCGCCTCGTCGTGCATCATCCCTCGTCCCCTCCAGTCCGTGGGTTCGTAGCTCGATCCGCAACGCGGAAGAAGCTATCCGCCCCCGCCGGACGCGTCTTGGAAAAACCCGCACCCCCGCGCCCGGAAGTCGCCCGGCGCCAGCCCCGAGAGCGCCCGGAACTCGTGGACCAGGTGCGACTGGTCGTAGAAGCCGCGGTCGTACGCCACGTCGGTCCACGCGCGCTCCGGGTCGCGCTGCAGGAGGGCGACGGCCGCGCGGAAGCGGGCGATCCGGCACATCGCCTTCGGGGAAAGGCCGACCTGCCGCGCGAAGAGCTGCTCCAGCCGCCGCTCGCCCACGCCCAGCCCCTGCGCCAGCTCGCGGACGCGCACCCGCCCGCCCGACGCCTCGATCCGCCGCACCGCCTCCGC
>DATACF010000584.1:0-7528 GCA_036259235.1 Longimicrobium sp.
ATCAAGGAGGTGCAGCGGAAGCTCGCCGCGCTGGGACTCTACCGGTACACGATCGACGGCGGGCTGGGGAACGAGACGAAGGCGGCGCTCCTGGAGGCGTTCGGCGACGAGAGCTGGCGGACGCTCTCGGGCCCCGACGCGGCGAAGAAGCTGGCGGCGGCGACGAAGCCCACGGGGACGGCCGGGGAGCACCGCTTCCGCTTCGGCGAGATGTTCAGGGACGGCGTCCTCGACTTCACCCTGGCCGTGGGGTTCGACGAGAAGGGGCACCACGACAAGGCCGCCGCCGACGTCGAGGCCGTCCTGACGGCGCGGGGCTTCGCGGAGGACGCCGCGGAGGCCGAGAAGATCTACACGCAGGCGGGGCGGACCGTCCCCGCGGCCTCGTTCGGGAAGTTCTTCGTCAAGAAGGACGCGCTCACCTACACGCCCCCGGCGGGGACGGCGCGCAAGGTGCACGCGGTGGTGCGCCTCCTCTTCAGCTCCAGCGGGGCGCAGGGGGGGAGCGTGGCCGCGGAGTACGAGAAGGGGATGAGCCAGTCGGACGTGGCCTACTACACGGGCCACGGCCGCTACGGCACCGGCCCCGACTTCGACCCGCACACGGTGGTGGAGGTCCTGGACGCCTCGGGGACGGTGCTGCGGAAGATCGAGAACTACGAGACGCTCGAGGTGGAGATGAAGGACGCGGGGAAGAAGTCCGGGCGGGGCGCGTGGCTGGAGTTCCTCCACCAGGTCAAGACCAAGCAGCTCCGCGTCGTCCCCTCCACCGCGGGGAACGTGCGCCTGACGCCCGCCAACCCGGCGCGGACGGAGTTCGGGCGGAAGCTGATGGACTGGAACCTCGACCAGGCCGGGAAGACCCCCGTCACCGGGAAGGGGAACGCGCTGGAGCAGGCGGCGCAGGCGAAGGAGGCGCGGAAGTACCGCGTCCTGGTCTACGACGGGTGCAACACCACGTCGTACGTCCGGAGCATCCACGCCACCAAGGGCTACGACACGAAGAGCACCGACATCCTGGGGACGAAGGACGAGATCAACTGGGGGACCGAGGGCCCCGCGCTGGCGTCCTTCCTCGACGGGATCATCGCCCAGCAGTCGGCCGAGGAGATCACGAAGAACATGGACAACAACCGGAACGTCTACGGGAGCTTCGGCACCGCGGACAACCCGGTGGTCCCGAAGTAGCCCGTCGATGCCCCCCGACGACCCGCTCGCCCTCCTCGAGTCGCCCGCCACCCGCTGCGAGGGTGCCCGCCTCCTCGCGGCGCGCGGCGACCGCGGCGCGCTCCTCCCCCTCGTGCGCGCCTACCTCCGCGCGGGCGAGGGCGGGGGCGCCTGCCTCCTGGAGGCGATCCGGGACCTGGGCCCCGCCGAGGGCGCCCGCGAGCTCTTCGGCGGCGGCGCGGAGGCGCGGGCGGCGGCCGTCCGGCTCCTGGAGCTCTTCCCCGACGACGCCGTCCTCGACGTCCTGGAGCGCGCCCTCTCCGACCCGGACGCGGCGGTGCGCGCCGGGGCCCTCCGCGCCCTCCCCCTCCAGTGGCGCACCGGCGCCTGGCAGGCGCTGCTCACCCGCCTCCTCTCTTCCGCCGACGCCGAGGTCCGGGCGGCCGCCGCTGCACTCCTCGCGGAGCAGGGTTCAGGCGGCGGGTAAAGTTCCCCAAAAAGAAGCGTCTCACGCAGAGCAGCAGGGCCAGCAGAGGGTTTTCTCCGCTGCTCTGCGTGAGACGTTTCCGTTCTTCGGTCGATACGACGAACCCGGTCAGACCAGCACCATCGCGTCGCCGTACGAGTAGAACCGGTAGCGCGCCTCCACCGCCTCCGCGTACGCCCGCATCGTCAGCTCGTAGCCGGCGAAGGCGCTGACGAGCATGAGCAGTGTCGATTTCGGAAGGTGGAAGTTGGTGACCAGGTGGTCGATGGCGCGAAAGGCGTACGGCGGGTGGATGAAGATGTCGGTCCACCCCTCGCCCGCGTGGACGGCGCCGTTCTCGTCGGCGACCGTCTCCAGGGTGCGCGTCACCGTCGTCCCCACGGCCCAGACGGCGCCGCCGGCCGCGCGCGTGGCGTTGATGGCCTCCGCCGACTCGGGCGGGACGCGGTAGAACTCCGAGTGCATCCGGTGCTCGGCCGGGTCGTCGGTCTCCACCGGGCGGAAGGTGCCGACGCCGACGTGGAGGACGAGGCGGACGATCCGCACCCCCTTCGCTTCGAAGGCGGCCAGGAGCTCCGGCGTGAAGTGCAGCCCCGCCGTGGGCGCCGCCACCGAGCCGCGCTCGCGGGCGTAGACCGTCTGGTACCGCTCGCGGTCGGCTTCCGTCGCCGCCCGCTCCACGTACGGCGGGAGCGGCACCTCGCCGTAGCGCTCCAGCGCCTCCGTGAGCGGGAGCGGCGTCACCAGCCGCACGATCCGCTCGCCGCCGGGCGTCGACTCCACGATCTCCACCGAGAGCTCCGGCCCGATCTCCACCGTCCGCCCGGGCTTCAGCTTCCCACCCGGGCGCACGAGCGCGCGCCAGAGCGACTCGTTCCCGCCCTCCGGCGTCAGCAGCAGCACCTCGGCCGGCGCCCCCGTGGGCTTGCGGCCCACGAGGCGCGCCGGGAAGACGCGCGTCTCGTTGAGGACGAGCGCGTCGCCGGGGGGGACGAGGTCGACGAGGTCGGCGAAGACGCGGTGCTCCAGCGCCCCCGACGCGCGGTCGACGACGAGGAGGCGGCTGGCGTCGCGGCGCTCGGCCGGCGCCTGGGCGACGAGCTCCGGGGGGAGGGGGAAGTCGTAGTCGGAAGTGCGGCCTCCGGGCGGGGCGCTCACGCGTCGAAGAGGTTGGCCTGGGGGGGCGCCGGCGGGTCGGAGCGCCCGTCCACCGGGGGCGCGTAGCCGAAGCGGCGGTAGGCCAGCGCCGTGGCCACGCGGCCGCGGGGGGTGCGCATCAGGAAGCCGTTCTGGATCAGGAAGGGCTCGTAGACCTCCTCCAGCGTCCCCGGGTCTTCCCCGATCGCCACCGCCAGCGTCGAGAGCCCCACCGGCCCCCCGCCGAAGTGCTCGATCAGCGAGCGGAGGACGCGGTTGTCCATCTCGTCGAGCCCGAACTCGTCCACGTCCAGCATCCGGAGCGCCGCGTCGGCCACGTCGGTGTCGATGCGGCCCTGGGCGCGCACCTCCGCGTAGTCGCGCACCCGCCGGGTGAGGCGGTTGGCCACGCGCGGCGTCCCCCGCGCCCGCCGCGCGATCTCCGTCGCCCCCTCGCGCGAGCAGTGCACCCCCAGGATCTCGGCCGTCCGCGCGACGATGAAGGCGAGCTGGTCGACCGGGTAGTAGTCGAGCCGCTGGACGATCCCGAAGCGGGCGCGCATCGGGGGGGTGAGGAGCCCGAAGCGGGTGGTGGCGCCCACCAGCGTGAAGCGCTCCACCGGCATCGTGATCGTCTGCGCGTGCGGCCCCTCGGAGATGCGGATGTCGACGCGGAAGTCCTCCATCGCGGGGTAGAGGAACTCCTCGATGATGGGGCGCAGCCGGTGGATCTCGTCGATGAAGAGGATGTCGCCGTCGCGGAGGTTGGTGAGCGTGCTCACCAGGTCGGCCGGCTTCTCGAGAACGGGCCCGGAGGTGATCTTGATGCTCACCCCCATCTCCCGCGCCATCAGCATCCCCAGCGTCGTCTTCCCCAGCCCCGGCGGCCCGTAGAGGAGGGTGTGGTCGAGCGGCTCGCGGCGGTTGCGCGCGGCGTCGATGGCGATCTGGAGCGCTTCCTTGACCTTGGGCTGGCCGATGAACTCGGAGAGCTTCTGCGGACGCAGGCTCAGCTCGCCGGCGTCTTCGTCGGCGAGGACCTCGGGGGTGGTGATCTCGGCGCGCTGCGGGTCCATCGGGTCGGTCTGGAGGGTTCGGCTCGGCTTCGGACCGGATCAATGTCGGTCCGAAGCGCTCCCGAAGCAACCGGCGCCGCTCGAAGATCCCTGACGGCAGGACCCTCACGGGGACACGGAGCCAGCAGCCTTGGCGCGGCTGGCGGGGCGAAGGACGACGAACGGTTCAGAACCAGCAGCCCCGCCGGGCCACTCATCCGGCGAGTCGCGAGATCAGGCGGGAACGTAGGTCAACCGGATCACATCCTCGTCGATCCGATCATGGGCCACGAGGCGGAGCCGCGGCCGGGGTCCGGCGAAATAGGGCTTGCCATGACCGAGCACGACGGGGTGCAGGTAGATTCGATACTCGTCGATCAGGCCGAGCTCGGTGAGGCTGTGCGCCAGGTCCGGGCCGGCAACCTCGATCTCCCCGCCGCGCTCGGCCTTCAGCTCGCGGATCGCGCCCTCGAGATCATCCCCGACGAGCGTGGCGTTGGGGCCGACCGACTTCAACGAGCGCGAGACGACCCATTTCGGCTGGTTCCGCCACGCCGCCGCGAAGGCGTGTTCGTCCGCGCCCCATTCAGGATGATCGTCGTCCCAGTAACGCATGATCTCATACATCCGGCGACCGTACACACTCCCCGCCTGCCCCTGGGCCTCCTCGATGAAGTGGCGGAAGAGCGTGGGGCTCGGCCCAAACGCCATATGGTCGACGTAGCCGTCCAGGGACTGGTTCATTCCGAACACGAGCTTGGCCATGCCCACTTCCTTTCCTTACGCGGCACATCCGCGCGGTTCCGATCGCGTTTACGCAATGGGTCGTAAGCTAGATCGACCGATTTTGCATCGCAATTGGTTGTTGGAGCGCGCATGAACGCCTCACGCTCGGGCTGTCCGGTCAATCCGACTCTCGAGGCGCTGGGGGATCGCTGGAGCCTGATCGTCATCCGCGACCTGACGTTCGGCAACCGCCCGCGGCTGCTGGTAGGGATGATGCGGTGTCACGGAGGACGCAGAGGGGGGCTCCGGTGCGAGCGGAGCCCCCCTCTGTGTCCCCTGTGCCCCCTGTCAGAGATTCGGGGGGTTACTTCGACGTCGCCCGCGTGAGGGCCTGGCGGATGAGCTCGGGGGCGGAGAGGGCGCCCTGCTCTGCGATGACGGCGCGGACCGCCCGGTCGGCGTCGGGCTGGGTGATGCCGAGGGCGACCAGCGCCCGGAGCGCCTCCTCGATCCCGGGGACGTTCTGGCCGATGGCGGAGGGGGCGAAGGCGATGTCGTCCAGCTTCCCCGTGAGCTCGATGGCGATCCGCTCGGCCGTCTTCTTCCCCACCCCGCTGACCATCGTGAGCGCCGCCACGTCGCGGTTGCGGACCGCCCGCACCAGGTGCTCGGCGCTCATCGCCGAGAGCAGCGCCAGCGCCAGCCGGGGGCCCACGCCGGTGGCGCCCAGGAGGCGCGAGAAGAGGACGCGCTCCGTCTCCTCCAGGAAGCCGAAGAGCATCTGCGCGTCCTCGCGCACCACGTGCCAGGTGCGGAGCGTCACCTGCTCGCCCAGTCGCGGGAGGCGCTCGAAGACGGTGGTGGGGATGAAGACCTCGTACGCCACGCCCCCGGGCGTCATCACCTCGACGCGCTCCAGGTCGCGCAGCACCAGCTCGCCGCGGACGCGCGAGATCACGGGCGCCCCTTGGGCGGAAGGTTGAGCCGCATGGGAGTGGGAAGGGGGATGCGGGTGGCGGGCCCGAAGCCGCGGAAGCAGTGGCAGAGCGCCACGGCCACCCCGTCGGCCGCGTCGGCGGGCTTCGGCGGCTCGCGGAGGCGGAGGAGGCGCTGGACCATGAACCCCACCTGGTCCTTGGTGGCGGCGCCCGCGCCGACGACGGCGCTCTTCACCTCGGCGGGGGGATACTCGGCCACCTCCAGCCCCCGGAGCGCGGCGGCCAGGAGGATGACGCCGCGGGCGTGGCCGAGGACGATGGCCGTGCGGACGTTCTTGGAATAGAACGCCTCCTCCACCGCGATCACCGTGGGGCGGGCGCGCTCGACGACCTCCGAGAGCCCCTGGAAGATGTCGCGGAGCCGCTCGGGGAGGGGCGCGCGGGCGTCGGTGCGGACGACGCCGCACTCCAGGAGCGAGACGGCGCCGTCGCTGGAGCGCGCGACGACGCCGTAGCCGGTGACGGCCGTCCCGGGGTCGACCCCCAGGACCACGGCGTCCGCCGGGCGGTGCGGCCCCGGCGGACGCGAGGGAGAAGGCAGGTCAGACCTCGGCGAGGCTGTCGACATCCAGGTCGGCGTTGGTGTAGACCTTCTGGACGTCGTCGAGCTCCTCGAGGAGCTCCAGGAGCTTCACCAGCTGCTCGGCGTTGGCGCCGTCGACCTTGACCTCGGTCTTGGGGATCATGGCCAGCTCGGCCTCCTCCCACTCGATCCCCTTCTCCCGCAGCGCGTCCTGCACGGCGTTGAAGTCGGTGACCTCGGTGAGGACGGTGAAGGTCCCCTCCTCCGACTCGACGTCGAGGGCGCCGGCCTCCAGCGCCGCCTCCATCACCGTCTCCTCGTCGTAGCGCGCGCCGTCGATGGTGATCTGGCCGCGCCGGTCGAACATCCAGGCGACGCTCCCCGTGGTCCCCAGGTTCCCGCCGTTGCGCGAGAGCCAGCGGCGGATGTCGGCCACGGTGCGGTTCCCGTTGTCGGTCAGCGACTCGATCATGATCGCCACGCCGGCCGGGCCGTACGCCTCGTAGGTGATCTCCTCGTAGCTGACGCCCTCGAGCTCGCCGGTGCCCTTCTTGATGGCGCGGTCGATGTTCTCGTTGGGCATGTTGGCCGCGCGGGCGTTGTCCATCGCCAGCCGCAGCCGCGGGTTCCCCGCCGGGTCGCCGCCGCCGGCCTTGGCGGCCACCGTGATCTCACGGATGATCTTGGTCCACGCCGCGGCGCGCTTGCTGTCGGTGAGCGCCTTCTTGTGCTTGATCTGCTTCCACTTGCTATGCCCGGCCATCGGGCACCTCCGCATCGGATGAAAGGTTGTCGAGCGGCCTTCGGCACGTTCCCGCGTAAGCCGGGAAAGATACGCGATGCGCGACGTTTTCTCAACGCGGGGGGTGGAAGCGGACGGCGGGGGTGGACCGGAGGGCGCGATCGAGGTCCGCGGGAGCGGAAGCGGCGCGGCGGCGGAAGGGGACGGAATGTCGCGGGTCGTCACCGTCCCAGCGCCTTCGACGTTGCTATGGGGAATAGTCCTGAGTCCTGCTACCCGATCTCGCATCGGATGCGTGATCGATCTCGCCCATGATCGGGGTCTCGTGCTCGCCCAGGCCGTGGCAACTGCGTGATCGGGGGGTGTGGAGCAGGAGCCGGCTTCCGCGCCGACCCTCCTGATGACGTGGTTGCGATCCTTTTGAGGGCGCGGACGCGGCGGGCGGACGCGGATCGACGAGACGAAGGACCGAAGGGGTCTCTTCGAAAAAATTTCGATTCTCATCTCCGCCCATGGTTCCACGGCGGGACGCGGGCGTCTTTCTCCCGGACGCCACCGCCTCTCAGCGCCTGCTCCGCACATTCCGTCCAGGAACTGGTCTCAGGACTTGGGACCTAGGACTTTGGACTCAGGGGTGGATGGCGCCTCCGGGGGCGGCGGGAGTGGTCGGTCTCCCCGTGCCGCCGCCCCCGG
>DATACF010000585.1:0-2602 GCA_036259235.1 Longimicrobium sp.
CGCCCCCCGGCTCCGGGGGTGGGAGGCGAAAGGCGCGCGCCGTCCGTTCCTTCCCTGGAGCATACCCGCGCCGCCGCCGCGGCGCCACCTTTTTCGCGCGCCGCGGGGGCGGGAGTTGCCAGAAGCGCGCCAGGGACGTTACAAACCGCGGAGCCTCGCGCAGACCTCGCGCGGCCCCTTGTGCGGCGGCGCGGGGGCGGCGCACCTTGTCCCGCCGTCTCCCCTTCGTCCGTTCCTCCGCCCTTCGCCTCCGAGGACGATCCCGATGCCGCTCCCCTTCCGCCACTCCGCCGCCGCCCTCGCGCTCGTCCTCGCCTTCTCGGCCGCTCCGTCCGCGCCCGCCGCCGCGCAGCAGGTCCCGGACACGGTGCGCGTCCGCGTGATTCCCGTGGCCGGGGGCGTGTCGATGCTGGTGGGGCGCGGGGGGAACATCGCGCTCTCGGCGGGCGACGACGGCGCCTTCATCGTGGACGACCAGTACGCGCCGATGTCGGACCGCATCCGCGCGGCGGTGGCGAGCGTGACGCCGCGCCCGGTGCGCTTCGTCCTCAACACGCACTGGCACGGCGACCACACGGGGGGGAACGAGAGCTTCGGGAAGGCGGGGGCGGTGATCGTGGCGCACGACAACGTGCGGCGGCGGCTGAGCACCGACCAGTTCGTCGCCTCCATCAACGACACCATCCGCGCGTCGCCGCGCGCGGCGCTCCCGGTGGTGACCTTCGCCGACGCGGTGACGCTGCACCTGAACGGCGACGAGGTCCACGCCTTCCACGTGCCCCCCGCGCACACCGACGGCGACGCGATCGTCCACTTCCGCCGCGCCAACGTGGTGCACATGGGCGACACCTTCCTCAACGGCAACTACCCCTATGTCGACCTCGGCAGCGGCGGCGACTACGAGGGGCTGATCGCCGCGGTCGACCGCGTCCTGGCGATGGTGAACGACTCGACGCGCATCATCCCCGGCCACGGCGCGCTCTCGAACCGCGCCGAGCTGCGGGAGTGGCGCGGGATGCTGGTGACCGTGCGCGACCGCATCGCCGCGCGGATCGCGGCCGGCGAGACGCTGGAGCAGGTGAAGGCGGCCCGGCCCACGGCGGACCTCGACCCGCGGTGGGGGGGCGGCTTCGTCAACGGCGAGCGGCTGGTGGAGACGGTGTACCGGAGCCTCGCGCACGGCCGGCGGTAGCGGGCGGATCGGGATCGGCGGGATCGGACTTCGTCAGCCGCGCGCGCGATGGAGTGGGGCGGCGCCGCCTGGACGCGCTCGTCGCACGGGCTGGGGCGGGGGTGCTTCGACCCGGCGAACGTCGCCGCGCCGGAGGGCGGCGTCCGGCTGGTCCTCCCCGCCGGGCGGTGCGACGGGGCGGAGATCGCGTCGGCGGACCCGTATTCGTCCGGGCTCATCCGCGCGCGATTGAGAGTCGCCGACGCGCCCGGATCGCTCACCGCGTTCTTCCTCTACGAGGGCGTCCCCGGCGAGCGGAACGACGAGGTGGACGTGGAGATCTTCGGCGACGGGTCGCGGCGGGCGCTCTTCTCCACCTGGAAGGACGGCGCGCAGACGCACCTCGCCGAGCGCACGCTCCCCTTCGACCCGCGCCTCGCGGTGCACGAGTACGCCATCGCCCTCCGCCCCGGCGAGGTGCGCTTCTCCGTCGACGGGGTGGAGATGACGCGGTGGCGCGACGGGCTCCCCACGCGTGCCATGCGCGTGCTGGCCAGCGCCTGGTGGCCCGCGTGGCTGGAAGGCGCGCCGCCGGAGGAAGACCGCTTCGCGCTGATCGAGTCGATCGGCCACACCCCTCTGGACGACTTCGGATTCGGATGACGATCCGCCCCGCCCTCCCCCTGCTCGCGCTCTTCCTGGCCGCCTGCCCGACGGCGGGGATGCACGTCCCCGCGCTCGGCTTCACCGTGGCCGCCGCGCCCGCCGAGGTGCGTCCGGGCGACACGCTCCGCCTGACCGCGACGCTGGAGAACGAGAGCGCCGCGCCGGTGACGCTGGAGTTCGGCACGGCGTGCGGCGTCACCTTCCACGTGCGCGCGCCCGACCACCGGGTGGTGGAGCCGGCCGAGACGCCGCGCTGCGAGGGGCCCGGCGAGCGGGTGGAGCTGGCGCCGGGCGCCTCGCGCGTCCTGGAGCACGGGTGGCCCGTCCCCGCCGGCATGGCGGCGGGCGAGTACGCCGCCTACTTCACCGTCGCCGAGCACGACGTGGTCGACGGCGAGAAGCGCGCGTTCAAGGCCGGGCACCGCTCCAACGAGGTCCCGTTCCGCGTCGTCCGCTGAAGCGACGGTCGGTGACCGGCTGCCGCCGGGCGCGATGAATCGCGCATCTACATCCGCGCGTCATCCAGCCATTGCGTGCAAGGCGCACGATCGGCGGCCCTGTCATTCCGAGCGGCGCCGCGGCATCGCGGTCCGCCTCGCGCGGAGGCTGGGCGGCGCCCGAGGAATCTAGTGTAGTGCCTTCAAAGTCTCGTTCGCTTTGGTCACCTTCTCCAGGATGTGCTGCGCGGAAGCGGTCCAGGTGAAGGGCTTGGGGTCAGAGTTGCGGCGCTCGATATAGGCGGTGATGGCCGCAATCAGCTCGTCC
>DATACF010000586.1:0-3933 GCA_036259235.1 Longimicrobium sp.
GTTGGGGCGCGCCTCCTTCCCCGTCCTGGTGGTGGGGTCGGAGGCGCAGCCGGTGGGGCTCGCCGTCGACCGCCTGGCGGGCTTGCGCGAGATCGTCGTCCGCCCCCTTGTCGACCCGCTGGTGGCGGTCCCGGGGATCGCCGCCGCGGCCGAGCTGGGCGACGGGCGCGTCTGCCTGATCGTCGACTCGGCCGCCGTCGTCCACCTCGCCCACCGCCGGCGCGAGGCCGGGCGGCCGGGGCTCCTCTCACCCGCGGGCGCATCGTGAGCCACGACGAGTCCGGCGCGGCGGCCGCCGCCGCGAGCGAGCCGTTCATCCTCTTCGACCTGGCGGGGGCCACCTACGGGGTCCGCAGCCGCGAGGTCCAGCAGCTGGAGATGATCGGCGACGTCACCCCCGTCCCCAACGCGCCCCCCTTCGTGGACGGGGTGGTCTCGGTGCGCGGGCAGGTCGTCCCGGTGGTGAGCCTGCGGAGCCGCTTCGGCTTCCCGCGCGTCCCCTTCGACCTCCGCTCGCGCCTCCTGGTGATGCGCCGCGAGGGGCGGACGGTGGCCTTCGCGGTCGACAGCGCCCGCGAGTTCGCCACCATCGCCGCGGACGCCATCCAGCCCCCCCCGGAGGGGATCTCGGGGCTGAACGGGCGCTACCTCGAGGGGCTCGCCCACCTGGGCGGGCGCCTGGTCCTGATCCTGGACACGGCCGACCTCTTCAGCCCCGACGGCGGCGAGGCTTCCCCCCTTCCGGCCGAGCCGGCCAAGGAGAGTTGAGACGATGAACATCTTCCGGCGCCGCGACGGCGCGGACGCGGGCCCCAACGGGGCGGGGCGCGCGGGGCTCGACGGGGCGGCGCTGGAGCGCGTGGCCGAGGAGGCGGCGCGGGCCGACGCCCGCCGGCGCGACGACGCCGAGGAGCGGCTCCGGCGGGTCGACGGCGCGGCGGCGCGCACCGGCGAGATCGTCCGCTCCCTCGAGGAGACGGCCCGGCAGGCCGAGACGGTGGCGGCCGCGGGGGAGGAGCTCGCCTCCTCGGTCAACGAGATCGCCGCCTCCATCGAGGAGATCACCGCCAACGCCGTCTCCCTCGCCGCCTCCGTGGCCCAGACGGGGACGTCGGTCGAGGAGACGAGCCGCTCGATCCAGCACGTCGCCGCGACGACGACCGAGATGGCGTCGGCGGCCGAGCAGGTCTCCAGCGGCGCCGTCGAGATGGCGGCGTCGGTCAAGCGCGTCGGCGAGGACACCGAGGCGCTGGCGACCTCCGTCACCCAGATCGCCTCCTCCGTCGAGGAGACGAGCCGCTCGATCGAGGGGGTGGCCCGCGACACCGACGAGCTGGCCAGCGCCGCCGAGCAGACGTCGAGCTCGATCAACGAGATGGCCGCCTCCATCGAGCAGGTGACCGCCAGCGCCGAGAACATGGCGGGGCTGGTGGAGCAGGCGTCGGCGTCGGTGGAGGAGACCGCCCGCTCCGTCCAGGGGGTGGCGCAGAACGCGGAGGCGATCTCGGCCTCGGTGGCCAGCGCCGCCGGGAGCGCGGCCCAGCTGGAGACGTCGATCCGGAGCGTCGCGGCGACGGCCGGCGAGGCGGCCGAGATCACCCAGCGGCTCTCGCGCGAGGCGGAGGAGGGGGGGCGGGCGGTCGAGAAGTCGATCGCGGGGCTCACGCGGGTGCGCGAGTCGATGACGCAGTCGGCCGGGGTGGTGCGCGAGGTGGGGAAGCGCGCCACCGACATCGGCGGGATCGTCGACACCATCAACCTGATCGCCGAGCGCACCAACCTCCTCTCGCTCAACGCCTCCATCGAGGCGGCGCGCGCGGGCGACGCCGGGCGCGGCTTCGCGGTGGTGGCCGAGGAGATCCGCAACCTGGCCGACCGCTCGGCCCGGGCCACGGCCGAGATCACCGCCATCATCCGCGCCCTCCAGGAGGTGGCGCAGGAGGCGGTGGGCGCCGCGGCCGAGGGGCAGCGCGTCGCCGACGAGAGCGGCCGGCTGGCGGAGGACGGGCTGGCGGGGCTGAGGCGGATCCTGGGGGGGATCGAGGAGAGCTCCCAGCGGGTGGGGCGGATCGCGAAGGCCACCGACGAGCAGACGGACGCGGCGCGGGGGCTGGTCTCGGTGGTGAGCACGGCCGCCGAGCAGTCGCGGCAGGTCACCGCCGCCACCCGCGAGCAGGCGGCCGCGCTCCAGGACCTGGTGCGGAGCAGCACCCAGATGCGGAAGGTGGCGCAGCAGGTCGCCACGGGGATGGGCGAGCAGGAGCGCGCCGCCCGCGAGATCACCACGGCGGCCCGGACCAGCGCCACCGCCGCCGCGCAGGTGCGCCGCGCCACCGCCGAGCAGGCCGCCGCGGCGGGGCAGATCACCCAGGCGGTGGACGCCCTCCGGCGCGGGGCCGCCAGCACCACCCGGGCGCTCGCCGAGCAGTCGACGGCGGCCGACCAGGTGGCGGCCGAGACGGCGCGGCTGACCCGGATGATCGCGGGGGTGAGCCAGGCCATGGCCGAGCAGTCGAGCGCGGCCGCCCAGATCGCCGCCGCGGTGGGCGACATGCGGCGGCAGTCCGACCAGGCCAGCCGGGGGATCGCGGAGCAGAGCCGCGCGGCGGCCGACATCAGCGCCGCGACGCGGAACGTCGCCCGCGAGATCGCGCTGGTCACCCGCGCCAACCGCGAGCAGACCGCCGGGGCGCGCGAGGTCCTCGCCCTCCTGGCCGAGCTGCGGGAGGCCGGGGAGGCGGCCGGGAGCGCCGGGGACGGCCCCGGGCTGGCGGAGCGGATCCGCCTCCTGGGCCGCGCCTCCGGGGCCCGGTAGCGCGATGGGCCCAGGCGCGGGAGAGGCGGGGGTGCTGACCACCGACCGGGAGCTGGTCGTCCGGTCGTGGGACGCCTGGCTGGAGGAGGCCACCGGGATCCCGGCGGCGGCGGCCCTGGGGCGGCCGCTGGCGGAGCTCTTCCCCGACGTGGAGGCGCGGGGGCTGGCCGCGCGCCTCCGCCGGGTGGCCGAGGAGGGGACGGTGGAGGTCCTCGCCCCCGCCTTCCACCAGTACCTGATCCCCTGCCCCCCGCGGGGGCCCGCCGGCCACTTCGCCCGGATGCAGCAGCACGTCACCCTCGCGCCCCTCCGCGAGGGGGGGGCGGTCGTCGGCGTCGTGGCCACCCTCCGCGACGTGACCGCGCGCCGCGAGGGGGAGCGCCGGATGGCCGAGCGGCTGCGGAGCCCGGACGAGGCGACGCGGCTGGAGGCGGTGGAGGCGCTGGCCGCGGTCGAAGCCTCGCCGGACGTCCTGGTGGGGGCCTTCGGCGACGCGAGCTGGCGGGTCCGCCAGGCGGGGGTGGAGGCGGTGGCGCACCACCGGGGCGACGGGGTGGTGGAGGTGCTGACCCGCGCCCTCCGCGAGGGCCACCGCGACCCCGCGGTCCTGAACGCCACCCTCTCCGCGCTGGCCGCCTCGGGCGAGGACGTCCTCCCCCCCCTCGTGGAGCTCCTGGCGAGCGAGGACACCGACCTGCGCCTCTACGTGGCGCTCGCACTGGGGATCCGCGGCGACCCGCGCGCGGCGCCGGCGCTGGAGGGGGCCCTCGGCGACCCCGACGCCAACGTCCGCTTCCACGCGGTGGAGGCGCTGGGCCGGCTCCGCGCCCGCTCCGCCGCGCCGCGGATCGCGGAGCTGGCGGAGTCGCGCGACTTCTCCCTCGCCTTCGCCGCCCTCGACGCCCTGGCGGCCATCGGCGACGAGACGGCCGCCCCGCGCGTCCTCCCCCTCCTGGACGACGCGATGCTCCGCCCGGCGGCGGTGGGCGCGCTGGGGGCGCTGGGGGGGGAGGAGTCGGTGGCCGCCCTCGCCGCCCTCCTGGAGCGCGACGACGTCCCCCCGGCGGAGCCGGCGGGGGCGCTCGCGGCCATCCACGCCCGCTTCCAGGAGGGCTTCG
>DATACF010000587.1:0-3823 GCA_036259235.1 Longimicrobium sp.
GGCCGGACCCCCCGTGCACCGGGTCCGGCCCCGCGGCCACTCAGCGAGATGCGCCCGCCGGGAGCGCGCGCACCCTCAGACCTCGCACTGGGGCGGGCAGGCGGTCAGCAGCGTGTAGACGCACGGTTGGCCGCTGATGGGCTCGGCGCACGTCTCCCCCTCGGTGAACGTCGGGGGGCGCGAGTCGTTCCCCCGCACGGTGCCACGCGATCCGGCCACGCGCGTCGTGGCGGCGAACGACTCCACCCGCAGCGCGCCGAGGTCGAGCGAGAGCTTCTTCATGGGCCGTCATCTCCTGGGGGATGGTGGACTGGACGAGCTGCGCGAAGAGCAACGTTTGCGGACGGGAATCTACCGCGCCGTCCGGCTCGCGGTGAAGCCGTTCGATCGTGTCATTCGCTGCGGTCGGCGCCGATCCCCCCGAGCGAGCCTGCCACCCGCGCTCAGTCCTCCCCCCGGTCCTCCGCGCTCCATTCGCGCGGCGCGTCCGAGATCGGCCGGAGGATGAAGTACGAGACCACCACCATCGACATCAGCACGATCACCCCGATCCCCTGCCCGACGCGCGGCTCCATCCCCATCGCCTGGATGGTGAGCGACGTCACCGCCGCCCAGAGGATGGGCCCGGTGATGGCCGAGAAGCGCCCCACCATCCCGTAGAGCCCGTAGAACTCGCCGATCCGCGCCGGGGGGGTGAGCCGGAGCATGTACGGCCGGTCTGCCGACCAGATCCCCCCGAGGGCGAACCCCGCGGCGGCCGCCACCACGTACAGGCACCAGAGCGGGAGCCCCAGGAGCCCGATGGCCCCCGCGAAGGCGAAGATCCCCATCCACGAGAAGAGGACGAGCTCGAGCGCCCGCTTCGGCCCCAGCCGGTCGGTCGTCCACCCCCAGAAGAAGCCGCCGACGACCGCGAAGGTGATGGCCGACATCAGGATCAGCTGCGCCTGCTTCTGCCCGTCGGCCTCCGAGAGCCCCGTGCTGACCGCCACGTTCACCGTGTAGAGCGCCATGATCGAGATCACGGTGTTGATGGCGTCGGTGTAGAAGACCCGCCCCACCAGGAAGCGCACCAGCCCGGGATACTGCCGCCCCGAGCGGAGCGTCCGCAGCGTCTGCGACGTCGACTCGCGCACCATCCGCCACCCGATCGGCCGCGGACGGGGGTTCCCCCGCTCGCGGACGAAGAAGAAGCAGGGGAGCGAGAAGAGGAGGAAGGCGAGGCCGATGGCGGTGAAGAGGAACGCCTTGTTTTCGGCGCCCGCCCAGAGCCCGATCCCCACCGCGAAGTACGACCCCGTGTAGCCGACGCCCACCCCGATCCCCCCGATCTTCCCCCGGTTCTCGTCGGTGCTCACCTCCGGCAGGAGCGCGTCGTAGAACTGGAGCCCCGCCTGGTACGCCACGTTCGCCACGATGAACGCCCCGACCGTGGGCCAGAAGCCGAAGCGCCCCAGCAGCAGCGTGAAGCCCACGCAGAGGAGGGTGCTCCCGACCAGGAAGGGCATCCGCCGCGGCGCCCGGTCGGTCATGGCGCCCAGGAGCGGCGAGACGAAGAAGATGACGGCCATGGAGACGGCCGTGATGCTCGCGTAGGTGGCGTCGGCGCGCTGGGCGCCCACCTGGTCGCGCACCCAGAGCGAGAAGTAGAGCGAGACCACGCCCATCGAGAAGATGGTGTTCGCCAGGTCGTAGAGGACCCAGCTGACGACGGCGCGGCGGGTGACGACGTGGGCGGGGCGCGACGGCGGCGCGGCGGCCGGCGGCGGGGGCGTGTGCGGCACGAGTCCGGAGTCCGACATTCGGTCAGGGGGTCGGGTGGGGGATGGGAAGAGACGGCGGCCGGCGGGCGGCGAAAGGTAAGGCCCCCGCGCGCCGGGCGCATCGGGCGCCTCACGGGGCCGCGCCGCCGCTGCACCGGAAGAGTGCGGGCGCCTCCGCGGTGGACCATTCCGGTGCGGAGCTTTTCCGCGCCGCCACTGGGCTCCCGGGCTCGCAGGCGGTTGCGCGGCAACGCGATGGGGGGCGGACAGGAAACGGAAAGCGCGCGGCCCGGTCGATGCCGCGATCATCGCCGCCTCGCGCCGCCTTCCCGCGCGACGGCCTCCGGCGTTCCCTCGTTCAGACCCTGCCACAGAGGAACTCGCCCATGACACGCACCCGCACCGCGCTCCTCGCCGCCGCCGCGCTCGTGGCGGCCGCCTGCGCCGACCAGGGGCAGCCCACCTCGCCCGACGCCGCGCCCGCCGCGGCCGCCCGGCAGGAGGGCGGGAAGATCGACCTGGCCTCGCTCAGCCGCACCGTCCCCGGCTTCGGCGGGGTGTACCTGGAGAACGGCGTCCCCGTCGTCTTCCTCACCAACCCCGCCGACCGGGCGCACGCCGAGCGCGCGCTGGCAGGGTACCTGGGCGCCAACGGCCTCAAGGCCGCCCAGGTCAAGGTTCGCAAGGGCGACTTCACCTTCGCCCAGCTCGAGCGCTTCCACCGAGGGGTCGTGGACGTCCTCGGCGAGCCCGGCGTCGTCTTCACCGACGTCGACGAGGCCAACAACCGCGTGACGATCGGCGTCGAGCACGCGGCCGCCGGGGCCAAGGCGCGGAGCCTCGCGGCGCTGGCCGGCGTCCCGGCGGGCGCGGTCCGCATCCAGCCCGCCGAGCCGATCCACTTCGCGGCGACGCTCCGCGACATCGTGAGCCCCGTCCAGGCCGGGCTCCAGATCCACTTCGGAAACTACGTCTGCACCATCGGCTTCAACGCCACGCACAGCGGCGGCGCCTCGTTCGTCACCAACTCCCACTGCACCAACAACCAGGGCGGCACCGAGGGGACGCTCTACTACCAGCCGGCCTCGAACCTCGCCCCGGTCCCCATCGCCACCGAGGCGGCCGACCCGGTCTACGTCAAGAACATCGCCGGGTGCCCCAGGGGGAAGCGCTGCCGCTACTCCGACTCGTCGCGCGCGCTCTACGCGGCCGGGGTGGTGAACACCGTGGGGATGATCGCGCGGACCACCTCGCGCGGGACGGCGTCGGGGCCGCTGACGATCGACGCCGCCAACCCCTTCCTCACCATCACCGGCGAGGACGCGTCGCAGGTCGTGGGGCAGCAGGTCAACAAGATCGGCCGCACCACCGGGTGGACGTACGGCAACGTCACCAACACCTGCGTCAACACCGGCGTCTCGGGGACGAGCGTGGCGCTCCTCTGCCAGACCTTCGTGGCCGGCGGCGTCGGCGGCGGCGACAGCGGCTCGCCCGTCTTCACCTGGGGCGGCGGGAGCACCGTGACCCTCAAGGGGATCCTCTGGGGCGGCAACTCGACGAACACGACGTTCATCTACAGCCCCATCAACCAGGTCGAGCAGGAGCTGGGCGCGCTCCCGCTGTAGCTTGTTTCAGGATGAGTTTGCGAGTTGGTGGTAGCGGATGAGGGTGCGTCCGAGTTGGAGGAGGGCGTGGTGGATGTTTGCGCGTTGTTCGTAGTGGGTGCGGCGGTGTTTGAACTGGTGTAGCCAGTGAACGTGTGTTCCACAACTCAACGGACCTTGTCGAGACCGGAGCCGTGTTCGGTGTTCCTGTGGGTGATACGGGGCACGATTCCCTTGGTGCGGAGGGCTTTGCGGTGGTGGTCGTAGTCGTAGCCGCGGTTGCTGTAGAGCCAACGGCGTCGTGGCCAGAGTCGGCCAACGTTTACCGCGAGTCGCGGGCAGGGCCTCGACCAGCGGGAGCAGTTGGGTGCTGTCGTGTCGGTTGTCGCCGGTGAGCGTGCCCGCCACCGGCCTCCCACCCCTGTCGGTGATCACATGGTGTTTCGAGCCGGAGCG
>DATACF010000588.1:0-4689 GCA_036259235.1 Longimicrobium sp.
CGACGGTGCGGGGCATGTCCCCGCTGCGCGGGGCCGGGCGGCGGGCGCCGTAGGAAACGATACTACCGTTTCCAACGGCGCGAAGCCCCTGGCGGACTTTCGCGGCGGCCGCGATTCCTTTGTGGATCGCGGCCGCCGCGAAAGTCCACCAGGGGCTTCGCGCCGTTGGAAACGGTAGTATCGTTTCCTACGGCGCCCGCAGCCCGGCCCCGCGCAGCGGGGACATGCCCAGCACCGTCGTTCGCAGTTCCAGGTGCCCAGTGCCCAGGAACAACCCCGCCGAAGCGCACCCAACGGACACGCGAATCACCCCTTGAAGATGCGGAAGAGGCTGGAGTAGTCGTCGGTCCACGCCTCGACGCCCGGCTTCACCTGGGCCGGCTTCCACGTCGGATCGGACGCCAGCGCCCCGAGGTCCACCTCGCGCCGCGCGAGCACCACCCACTCGGAGAACTGCTCGTAGCGGTGCCGCCGCCGCGCCGGCCCCGCCCCCACGCGCGCCGCCAGCCCCCGGTCCCGCGCCAGCGCCGCCACCACCGGCTTCAGATCCAGGTACCGGTTGGAGACGTGGAAGGCGATCCGCCCCCCCGGCGCCAGCCGCGACAGGTACACCTCCAGCGCCTCGCGCGTCAGCAGGTGCGCGGGGATGGCGTCGGAGCTGAACGCGTCGAGGAGGATCAGGTCGTACACCTCGCCCCGCGGCGCCCTCGCCAGCGAGAGCCGCGCGTCGCCCAGGACCACCCGCGACTCCACCGGCGCGTCGGCGAGGTAGGTGAAATAGCGCCGGTCGCGGGCGATCCGCTCGATCCCCGGGTCGATCTCGTAGAAGGTCCACCGCTCCCCCGCCTCGGCGTACGCCGCCGTCGTCCCCGTCCCCAGCCCCACCACCGCCACCCGCCGCGCCGTCGTCGACAGCGGGCTGGCGGCGAAGATCTGCCCCAGCGGCCCCGTGCGGACGTAGTAGGTGAGCGGCTCGCGCTGCCGTTCCGGGCGGCGCAGCTGCGCGCCGTGCATGGTGGAGCCGTGGTAGAGGACGAAGAGCGGGTACCCGGCGCGGGTGGCGTACCCCGCCACCCGGTAGTGGCCGTAGAAGGTCCGCTCGGCCAGCACCGTCGAGTCCTGCGTCACCTCGTCGACGGTGTGCGCCACCAGGACGAGGCCCACGCACGCCGCCAGCCACTGGGGCGTCCTCCCCAGCGCCGGCGCCAGCGCGGCGATGGCGAGCCCCGAGAGGACGACGTAGGCGAAGGGGGGGAGCGACTCGCGCACCTCCTTCTTCATCAGGAGGAGGAGCGCCCCCGCCAGCACCGCCGCGAAGAGGGCGTGGCGGAGGTGCGCGCTCCGGCCCAGCCGCGCCTCCGGCCATGGCCGGGCGAGGCAGGCCAGCGCCAGGACCAGCGGGTACTCCCAGGTGCGCTCGAAGAGCACCGGCGCCGCCAGGACGTTGAAGGCGCCGCCGACCACGCCCCCCACCGCGATCCAGAGGTAGAACTCGGTGAGGTGCCGCACCCCCGGCCGCCGCCGCGCCAGCTCGCCGTGCGCCACCATGGCGGTGACGAAGAGCGCCCCCAGGTGGAGCGGAACGGCGATGGAGGGGCGCCGCACCAGCCCCGTCAGCAGGAGGAGCGCCACCACCGCGATCAGCCCCGGCTGCGCCATCACCATCCCGACGTGCGGGACCGGCGGCCGCCGCGCGAAGACCAGCGTGAAGGTGAGGAGGTAGAGCGCCAGCGGGAGGACCCAGAGGAGCGGGATCGGCGAGAGGTCGATCGTCAGGTACGTCGTCACCCCCAGGAGGAGGCTCGACGGCACCGCCGCCAGCGCCATCCACGTCGCCCGCTCGCGCCACGTCACGGGCCGGTCGTCGAGGGCGGCCGTCGCGGTCGATTCGCTCGCCGGATCGTGCGACGACGGCGCCTGTGCGAGGGCGGCCGACGGCGCGCGGCGCCACACCAGGGCGGCGGAGGCGGCGATCAGGAGGGCCAGGAGGGCGTACCCGGCCGACCAGACGCCGCTCTGCTCGGCCAGGCGGAAGCGGGGCTCCAGGAGGAAGGGGTAGCCCAGGAGCGCCACCATGCTCCCCAGGTTGCTGGCGCCGTAGAGCCAGTACGGGTCGGCGGCGTGCGGGTGGCCGCTGTGCGCGAACCACCGCTGGAGCATGGGGCCGGTCCCCGAGAGGACGAAGAAGGGCGGGCCCACCGTCACCAGCATCAGCCCCAGGAGCCAGGGCACCGGCGCGTCCGACGCCTCCGGGGCGGCGGCGCCGATCCCCAGCGGGAGGAGGAGCGCGGCGGCCGCCAGGAGCGCCAGGTGGAGCGCGGCCTGGCCCCGCACGCCCAGCTTCGCCGACGTCAGGTGCGCGTACAGGTAGCCGCCCAGGAGCGCCGCCTGGAAGAAGAGCATGCAGGTGTTCCACACCGACGGCGTCCCCCCCAGCCGCGGGAGCACCATCTTCCCGAACATCGGCTGCACCAGGAAGAGGAGGAACGCGCTGGTGAACACCGACGCCACGAACACCACGAGCAGCGCGGGCGAGCTCGGGGCGGCGGTCGTTCGTGCTTCGTCAGTGGGGGTCTGCGGCGCGGCGGAGACGGAGGTCGAGCTCAAGGGACCGTCCTGCGGGGTCGGAAGCGGCGTAAGATGCGGGAGCGGGGGAATTTATCAGCGCGTGGCCGCTTCTGGAACCTCGGGCGGGATGCATGCGGGGACGGCGAACTGCAACGGCTGGGTTGGGCGTGTCCCTCCGCTGCGCTCCGGGCCGGGCTGCGGGCGCCGTAGGCAACGATACGACTGTTGCCAACGGCGCGGAGCCCCTGGCGGACTCCACGCACTCCGCCGCATCTCCTCCGATCGCCCTCCCCTTCGCACTCCCCCCCGCCAGGGTCTCCGCCCTCCGGGCCCGCATCCCTCACGCAAATTCGCTCGACGGCGGAACTTCGATCGCGCTTCGACCGGCCTCCGCCGCATGCCTCGGGCTCCGCGCGCCCCCCTCCCCCGGCCGCTCCACCCGCGGGTCGCCGCGCTCGAACGCCTCCACCAGCGCACGCAGGCGCGCCTCCCCGCCCTCGCCCTCCACCGCGACCCCTTCCGGCGCGCCCTCCGCCGGCCACCCGTGCAGGAAGAGCGCGGCGAGCGCCATCCCCGGCGCGCGGACGCGCAGTTCCGGGCCCTCCACCCCCCCCCGCGCGATCTCCGCGCGCTCCGGGGCGAGGACGAAGCGATAGGGGACGCCGTCGGCCACCACCTCGGCACGGAGCGAGGCCCCGCCGCGGTAGCGCCGCCGGAGGGCCACGAAGAGCCACTCGACGCTCCGGTGCTCGTCGGCCCCCGGGCGCGTCATCCGGTTCCACCCCCACCGCCCCAGCGCGTGCACCACCGGCTCCAGCGCCTCGCCCAGCGGCGCCAGCCGGTACGCGCTCCCCCCCTCTCCGGGGGCGCGGACGCGCTCCACCAGGCCGTTCTCCTCCATCTCCTTCAGCCGCTTGGCCAGGAGGTTGGTGGTGATCCCCGGCAGCCCCCGCAGCAGCTCCGAATACCGCAGCGGCCCCAGGAGGAGGTTGCGCACCACCAGCAGCGTCCAGCGCTCGCCCACCACGTCGAGCGCCTTCGCCAGCCCGCAGAACTCGTTGTACGTGCGCCGCTCCATCGTCGCTATTGCTTTCTCAACCGTTCGATTTACTATTTGATAGTTCAGGACGCACTCACCTTAACCGGAACCGCTCCCATGGTCAAGGGATCTCCCCTTCTCGCCGCCTCCTTCGCCGCGATGGCGCTCGCCCTCGCCGCGCTCTTCGTCCTCGCCGTCCGCCGCACCGCGCCCGAGCCCCGCCGCGGCCGCGACACCCTCCTCGCGGCCGCCGGAATCGGGGCGTGGCTGGCGCTCGTCGGGGGCGCGGCGGCGGCGGGGCGGCTGACCTTCGACGGGCGCCCGCCCACGATGATGGTGCTGGTGGCGGCGACGGTCGTCCTCGCCGTCGCGCTGGGAGGGTCGCGGGTGGGGGGGCGGATCGCGGCGGGGGTGCCGCTGGCGGCGCTGGTGGGGGCGCAGGCCTTCCGCCTCCCGCTGGAGCTGATGATGCACCGCGCCTACACCGAGGGGCTGATGCCCGTGCAGATGAGCTACTCGGGGCGCAACTTCGACATCGTCACCGGCGCGACGGCCCTCGTGGTCGCGGCGCTGCTGGCGGCCGGGCGGATGCCGCGGTGGGGGGTGGCGGCGTGGAACGTCGTGGGCACGCTCCTCCTCCTCAACATCATGGCCGTGGCCGTCCTCTCGACGCCCACGCCCCTGCGCGTCTTCGCCGGCGAGCCCGCGAACGTCTGGATCGCCGCCTTCCCCTGGGTCTACCTCCCCGCGGTGATGGTCCCCGCCGCCCTCGTCGGCCACATCCTCGTCTTCCGCCGCCTCCGCCACGAGCGCGCGGCCGCCGCCTCGACCCCGGCGTGCGAGCGGAACGTCGTGCTGGCCTGAAGAGAGGCGGTCGCGAGGATCGCACGCGCTTCGGAATGAACCCCGGCCCTGTCATTCCGAGGGAGGAACGACCGAGGATCTAGTGTAGTGCCTTCAAAGTCTCGTTCGCTTTGGTCACCTTCTCCAGGATGTGCTGCGCGGAAGCGGTCCAGGTGAAGGGCTTGGGGTCAGAGTTGCGGCGCTCGATATAGGCGGTGATGGCCGCAATCAGCTCGTCC
>DATACF010000589.1:0-3390 GCA_036259235.1 Longimicrobium sp.
CCACCCGCCCCGACGCCAACGCCCGCTCGAAGGTGTCGAGGGCGATGAAGAACCCGGAGCGCTTCCGGATCCGCTCCAGCTCGGCGACGATCCGCTCGGGCGCCCACCCGGCCTCGCCCAGCTCCACCGCCTTGAGGACGAGGAGCCCGGCCATGATGCTCCCCCCGCGCGAGTCCCAGAGGTGCACGGGGACCTCGCCGTCGGCGCGCTGCTTCGCCGCCGCCTGCGCCGAGGCGAAGGTCCCCGAGAGCCCGGACGAGAAGATCACCCCCACGACCGCCTCCCCCTCCTCGCCCGCGCGGCGGTACGCCTCCTGGAAGGCGGCCGGCGGCGGCTGCGAGGTGCTGGGGTGCGCCCCCGCCTTGAGCTGCTCGGCGAACTCCTCGGCGGTGATGTCGAAGCGGTCGCGGAGCACCCGGTTCTCGTAGACGAGGCTGAGCGGGACCAGGTGGATCCCGTGGGCCCGCACCACCTCGTCGGGGAGGTCGCAGGCGGTGTCGGCGACCACCGAGACGGGGCGGCGGGCCAGCGTCATGTGGCCGGAGGCCGCGGCGCGCTCGACGACCGCGTGCTGGGCCTGCATGTCCTCGGCCTTGTGGGTCACCAGCGACCCCAGCGTCCGCAGGTAGGCGAAGACCGCGTCGGGATCGTCGGTGTGGACGTGGACCTTGAGGATGTCGGAGGTGCGGATGACGACCAGCGAGTCGCCCCGGTCGCGGAGGTACGCGCGCACCGTGTCGGAGTCGGGGATGGAGGCGCCGCGCACCAGCGCCTCGGTGCAGAAGCGGTAGACCTCCGACTCGGACGGGTACTCGACCGCCGCCGCCCCGGCGAAGGCGGGCTCGGCGTCGTACTCGGGGCTCTCCTCCAGGGGGACGAGCGGGTCGCCGGCCAGGTACGACGAGATCCCCTCCAGGAGGTGGACGAACCCCTTGGCCCCGGCGTCGACCACCCCCGCCCCCTTGAGCGCCGGGAGGAGGTCCGGGGTGGAGGCCAGCGCCTCGCGGGCGCGGACGAGGAGCCGCTCGAAGAGGACGACGAAGTCGGAGTCCTGGAGCCGCCCGGCCTCGTCGGAGACGGCGCGCATGACCGTGATGATGGTCCCCTCGACCGGCTTCTCGAGCGCGCGGTAGACGTGCTCGGTGGCGGCCCGGAGCGCGGCCCCGAACTCGGCCACCGAGAGGCGCGCCCGCTCGCCGACGGCGTCGGAGAAGCCGAGGAGGAAGTGCGAGAGGATCATCCCGCAGTTCCCCCGCGCCCCCATCACCCCGGCCTCGGCGGCGTGGCGCGCCACCACCGCCACCGAGTCCTCGGTGCTCCGGCGGAGGCGGTCGGCGATGGAGGAGACGGTGAGCGCCAGGTTGGTCCCCGTGTCGCCGTCGGGGACGGGGAAGACGTTGATCCGGTTGAGGTCGGCCCGGTGCCGCTGGACGTACTCGTTCGCCATCAGGAGGGCGCCGCGCAGGCCGGTGCCGTCCAGGTGCGTGGGGACCGTGGGGGGTGCGTTCATCGGGTCCGTGTGTGGTGCGATCGGTGCGGCCGCGGGCCGCGAGCCTTCCTGCGGGGCGCCGGCGGCGAGTCGTGCCGGAGAGGTGCGAAGTGAGCGGGCGTCTCCGGTACAGTGGCACCCTGCGCGGTCCTCATGCAAGAGGCGGGCACCGGGAGGGGCGGCGCGCGGGGCGGTGAAACATCTGGCGGCACGGCGCTCGCGCGGAGGCGCCCGGCGCGCGGCGACCTTTGACGGTGCGCGCCGTCCGGCGCATATTGCCGCCACCGGCCCGCGGGGCCGGCGAGCCGCGCGGCCCTCCTGGGACCACGCGACGGGAGACCACAGCCAGACAGGATGACCACAGATGAAGAAGCTGACGTTCGGGCTCGCCGCCGTGGCGACGCTCGCGCTCACGGGCACCGCGCAGGCGCAGATCTGCGCGGGCTTCCCCACCATCGACCGCGGGTTCTCGTTCGGGGCCAGCGTGCAGCTCCCCGAGGGCGCCGACTTCGGCGACGTCTACGGCGTCGACGCCAGCTACAACGCCTCGGGGCCGCTGGCGCTCTTCGGCGGGCTGACGGTGGCCGAGGGGGGCGCGGAGGACCTGGAGATCTACGAAGTGGGGCTGGCGCTGGAGACGCCGTCGATCGGGCTGATGATCGGGCCGAGCGTGTCGGCGTGCCCGCAGGTGAGCGTGCAGTTCGCCGACGAGGCGGGGGGGAGCACGATCAACGTCCCGGTGGGCTTCGGGATCGGTGCCAACCTGACGCAGGGGACGGGGCTCGCCATCATGCCGTACGTCATCCCGCAGGTGGTCTTCGCCCGCTTCAACGCGGACGACGACTTCCCGCTCCTGGAGGACGAGAGCGATACCTTCTTCGGCATCGAGGGCGGCGTCCTGGTCGGGATGGGGATGTTCTTCTTCGGTGGCACCATCGACCACGTCTTCGAGGACGGCGCCGACCCGGTGTTCGGAATCCGCGCCGGGATCCGGATCTGATTCGGAAGCGCCAGGTCCTCGAGTCCTGAGTCCTGAATCCTGAGTAGCGAGCTCAGGAGTTGGGACTCAGGACTTTTTCACTTCCAATCCCAACTCGCAGGAATCGGCCATGATCAAAAAGACGTTCGCGGGCCTCGCCGCGGCGGCGGCCACGCTGGTGGTGACGGGGACGGCCCAGGCGCAGATCCCGGCCATCACGCCGTTCTCGTTCGAGGTGCGGGGCGGGGCGGCGATCCCCACGGGCGACCTGAGCGGCGACCGCGACGCGGAGCCGGGGCTCGCGCTGGGGGCCACGGCCACCCTCCACTTCATCCCGCTGGTGGGGGTCTACGGCGGGTACAGCCGCGCGCAGTTCGGCGCCGGGGGCGACGGCGAGTACACCGACCAGGGGATCGACGTGGGGCTCCGGCTGGGCATCCCCACCCCGCTGATCCCCATCGACCCGTGGATCAAGGCCGGGCTCACCTACCACTCGCTGGAGGCCTCGGGCTTCACCCTCCCGGTCAACAACTTCGAGGCCGACGCCAGCCTGGGGTACGAGGTGGGCGCCGGGCTGGGCTTCGGCTTCGGCCCCCTCTCGCTCACCCCCGGCATCAGCTGGGTCAGCTACGACTACGACGCAGGCGCCTCCGACGAGCGTGCCAGCTTCGTCCGCGTCGACATCGGCGCCCGGGTGCGGCTGTAGCGGCTCGGCGGAGGGCGGTCGGCGGGGGCGACGGGATTCGGCGAGCGCTCCGGCGTCGTCGGCCCTCACCCCCCGGCCCCCTCTCCGAACCCCTGCGAGAAGGGGGGAGAAGGGCAACCGCGGGATCGGGCGGGTCCGCGCCGGGCGGCTGAAGCCGCGGCAGAACCATCCTAACAGGCGGTAAGGCGGACAGCAGCCCGCCGGGGAGCTCCCCGG
>DATACF010000590.1:0-4106 GCA_036259235.1 Longimicrobium sp.
GGGGCGGCCTTCGCATTTCCTCCCGCCAGGGTCTCCGCCTTTCGGGCCCGCATCCCTCAAACAGGCCTCGCGGGGGGGGGCCGCCCCGTCGTCCATCGCCTCCCTCCCGGCGGTGAAAATCCTTACTTCGGTCCCGGCGCCGGCCCCACGCGGGTCCGGGGGCGTCCCGACTGCCCCGGGGCCTGGCGCGGCGTAACCTTGTGGCCGAGGCTCGCGCTCCGCGCGGGCGCGGGGCGTTTTCCGTCACGGGAGGCCACGATGACCACCATCCGCAACACGACGCGCCGGCTGGCGCTGGCTTTCGCGACGGCGGCGCTCCTGCCGGCCGTGGGGGGGGCGGCGCAGCCGTCGCCGCCGGAGCTCCCCTTCGCCCCGGGCGAGAGCTTCACCTACCGGGGGAGCACGCGCCTCGGGCGGATCGGCACCGGGACCATGACCATCGAGGGGACCGAGGCCGTCCGCGGGCGCGACACCTGGGTCCTCCGCTTCGACTTCCGCGGCCGCGTGGGGCCCGCCGGCGTCGAGGACCACACCCGCTCGTGGCTCGACCCCCGCGCCCTCGCCTCCATGCGCTTCACCAAGCGCGAGCGATCGCCCATCGGCTCGCGGACGCAGGACGTGCAGATGTTCCCCGACACCCGGCGGTGGCGGGGCGCCGACGGCGGCGGCGAGGGCGCCATGCCCACCGACGCCCCCCTCGACGAGCTGAGCTTCATCTATTACTTACGCACCCTCCCGCTGAAGAACGGCGACGTCTACCGCCTCGACCGGCACTACGAGGCCGGGCGCAACCCCGTCGTGGTCCGCGTGATCGGCCGCGGGCCCATCCAGGTCCCCGCCGGGCGCTACCAGACCATCGAGGTCGAGATGCGCGTCAAGGACGCCCGCTACCGCGGCGAGGGCGTCATCCAGTTCCACTTCACCGACGACGCCCGCCGCATCCCCGTCCGCATCGAGTCGCAGGTGCCGGTGGCGGGGCGGATGGTGCTGTCGCTGCAGGGGCAGGGTGGGGCGTAGGGGAAACGGAAGTCCTAAGTCCTAAGTCCTAAGTGCTGAGTGGCGCGAAGCCCCTCTCCCGGTGCCGGGGGAGGGGCTTCGTCGTGGGATAAAGCGATCGATCGCATCCCGAGCTCCGCATCCCAGGCGGTTGAAACCGTGGCTGGAACCCCACGAAGTCCGCCTTCGCGGACTGGGCGGGATCCTCCGAAGCGCGTTGAAAGCCCCTTGAAATGACAAAAGTCCCTCTCCTGTAGTTCGGGAGAGGGACAGGCGGCGAGCCTACGGCGAGCCGCCAGGGTTAGGGCCGCGCCGCCAGGCGCCCCGCTGTGATGGATCCCGAGGACGCGCGCCAGAACGAAGGCCCCGGCGCACTTTAGGACTCAGCACTCAGGACTCAGCACTCAGGACTCAGCACTTCTCCCCTCCCCCTCCCCCGTGTAGGGAAAACCCTCCCCCGAGGTGGGGCGCCCCACACCACCCCCCGAAAGCCCCGTCGTCGGCCGCACCACAACACGTTCGGCAGGACGCCCGTCACGACATCCGGCCCATGGCGGACAGACCGGCCCCCTCGCGGCGGCTAGCTTCATCTCCAGTTGGACGGCGGGCGGCGAGCGACGGAAGAAGGCCGCGAGACACCCGACCGACGATCGATCCCCGCACCCGGCCCGAGCAGGGCGGACGGGGGCAACCGAAAGAAGGTGAACGATGCGCAAGAGACTCCTCGGAGCGACGCTCCTCCCCCTGGTGGCCACGGCCACGATGGCCGCCACCCTGGCCCCCGAGATCAACATCACCAGCGGGAGCCGCGTGTGGGCCGCCGGGACCTCCACGGTCCGCGCCTGGCGCTGCGAGACCGCCCGCGTCGAGGGGAGCGCCAACGGCGCCGGGAGCACGGCGATCGCCGACCTGGACGCGGTCCGGAACGCCGAGATCTCGCTCACGGTGGCCTCGCTCGACTGCCGCAACGAGACGATGAACGGGCACATGCGGCGGGCGCTGAAGTCCGACGAGGCCGCGGCGATCCGCTTCCGCGCCACCTCGGTGAGCGTCACCCCCTCCGGCGACGGCCAGGCCGCGGTCCGGATGAGCGGCCCGCTCTCCATCGCCGGCCAGGACAAGACGGTGACCATCGACGCCACCGCCGTCCGCGAGGCCAACGGCGCGCTCCGGGTCCGCGGCTCCAAGCAGATCAACATGACCGAGTGGGGGGTCCGCCCGCCCTCGCTGATGATGGGGACCATGAAGGTCGCCCCCGGCGTGACCATCGGCTTCGACGTCCTCCTGACGTCGTGACGCGAGGTGAAGGACGGCGGACGCGCTCCGCCGCGGGAAGGTGAAGGAAGTCAGCGGTGATGTGAGGACGGGGGCGCACCTCCGCGCCCCCGGATGGCAAGACGGAACTCCACGCGATGGAGACAGGACCATGACAACCAGGACTCGTGCGCTCGCCCCCCTGCTGATGGCCGCCTTCGCGGCCTTCCCCGCGGCGGCGCAGACGGACGTCCCCGGCGGCGGCACCGCCACGGACTCGACGAAGGCGGCCGCGGCGGCCTCGCTGGCCAAGCCGATCGTCATCCAGAACATCCGCCCCAACGACCAGCGCGGGATCGGCGTCTTCGAGGCGCCCAAGGAAGCGGGCGTCACCTTCGAGGGCTTCAAGCTCGACCTGGGCGCCGCCTTCACCCAGCAGTTCCAGACGATCGACCACAGCAACACCGCCGCCGAGAACCTCAGCAACGGCGTCGACCTCAACAAGCCGGTCGAGATCGGCCCCGGCTTCAACAACGCCTCGGCCAACCTCTACCTCAACGGCCAGCTGGCCCCCGGGATCCGCGTCGCGCTGACGACCTACCTGTCGTCGCGGCACCACCAGGAGACGTGGGTCAAGGACGGCTACCTCCTGATCGACCAGTCGCCGATCGACCATCCGGTCCTCGACAACCTGATGGAGTACCTGACCCTCAAGGTCGGGCACATGGAGATCAACTACGGCGACGCGCACTTCCGCCGCAGCGACAACGGGCAGGCCATCTACAACCCGTTCGTCGGCAACTACATCCTGGACGCCTTCACCACCGAGGTGGGCGCCGAGGCCTACGTCCGGACCGGCCCCTGGCTGGCCATGGCGGGCGTGACCGGCGGGCAGATCCGCGGCGACGTCACCAACCCCAGCAAGCGGCACCCCTCGTTCCTCGGCAAGGTCGGCTTCGACCAGCAGCTCAACGACCTCGTCCGGATCCGCCTGACCGGCTCGGCCTACGCCAACGCCGGCTCGCCCGGGATCACGCTCTACGCCGGTGACCGCGCCGGGTCGCGGTACTACTCGGTCCTCGAGAACGCCAACGCCACGACCAACGGCAACTTCACCTCGGGGCTCCTGAACCCCGGCTTCGGCCGCGAGCTGGTGGCCTGGCAGATCAACCCCTTCGTCGAGGTCGGCGGGCTGGAGCTCTTCGGGGTCGTCGAGAAGGCCGAGGGCCGCGGCGCCACCGAGACCGACGAGCAGAAGCGCGAGTGGACGCAGTACGCCGCGGACGTGGTCTACCGGTTCCTCCCCCGCGAGCAGCTCTACGTCGGCGCCCGGTACAACACGGTCAGCGGGACGATGGCGGCCTGGCGCGACGACGAGGTGGGCGCGGACCGCTTCCAGGTGGGCGCCGGCTGGTTCATCACGCCGAGCGTGCTGCTGAAGGGCGAGTACGTGACCCAGGAGTACAGCGGGTTCCCGACCACCGACATCCGCAGCGGCGGCAAGTTCAACGGGTTCGTCTTCGAGGGCGTGGTCGCCTTCTGAGGGGGCAGGATCGAAGGACCATCAAAGATCGGACTTCGCGGGGTCGGAAAGATCATCCAGCCTGACAGAGCACGCGAGCGGGGGGCCTCTCACCGGGGCCCCCCGCTCCTCTTTCGTGTCTTCCGGCTTTTACGGACGAACGGCAACGGCGAGCTGCGACTACGGCTTTGGGCGTGTCCCTCCGCTGCGCTCCGGGCCGGGCTGCGGGCGCAGTAGCAAACGATACTACCGTTTGCGACTGCGCGGAGCCCCTGGCGGACTCCCCGCACTCCGCCCCATCTCCTCCGATCGCTTCCTCCTTCGCATTCCCCCC
>DATACF010000591.1:0-6993 GCA_036259235.1 Longimicrobium sp.
GGACGGACGCTCACCGGTACGCCTGCGCCGCCAGCGCCGCCGCGTAGGCGTCGACGAAGCCGGTGCCGACCTCCCAGTGGGCGTAGCCGGGGATCGGCCGCGCGGTGTTCTGGAGGACCATCAGCGCCTGGTCGGGGGTGATCTTCCCGTTCGACGCCTCCTCCATCAGCGCCACCACGCCGGCCACGTGCGGCGCCGCCATCGAGGTCCCCGACATGCAGGTGTAGTGGGCGAAGTTCTGGATGCTGACGTTGCACTCGCCCGCGTCGGAGGTGACGCCGATCCACGACACCGCGCCGGTGTAGGCCCGCGTCGAGACGATGTTGACCCCCGGCGCCGTGACGTCCGGGTGCCAGATCGGGTCGCCGGGGACCCCGCGCGACGAGAAGCCGGCCAGCACCGCCGGACGGCCGTTGGCGTCCAGGCACGAGGCCTGGCTGTTGGTGCCGTCGAGGACGTACAGCTTGCACCCGGCCGCCACGCTGATGACGTCGGGGTTGGCGCTCCGCAGGTTCATCGTGTTCTGGTCCGGCCCCTCGTTCCCCGCCGCGAAGACGACCGTGATCCCCGCGTCGTGGAGCGCCGACATCGCCTCGTTGACCGGGTCCTTCGGGTCGAACTCGCCGTTGGAGCCCCACGAGCAGTTGACCACCTGGATGTTGTAGCGCGCCCGGTTCTCGATCAGCCAGTCGGCCCCCTGGAGGATGGAGACGTTCACCACCGCCGTCGCCTCGCCCAGGCTGAGGCCGATCAGGTTGGCCCCCGGCGCCACGCCCCTGTGCGTCCCGTACGTCGACCCGCCCGTCCCCGCCACGATCCCCGCGACGTGCGTCCCGTGGCCGCTGGTGGCGTCGGTGTTGGGGAGGTTCTCGATGAAGAGCTCGCCGCCGAAGCGGGGGGTCCCGTCGTCCTCCAGGAGGTCCTGGAAGTTCAGCGTGAACTTGACGTTCGCCACCGTCTTGCTGGGGAACGGGACGTCGGGGTTGAGGCCGTTGATCCCGCTGTCCATGATGGCGACGCCGATCCCCTTCCCCGTGAAGCCCGCCGTGTGGGCCACGTCGGCGCGGATGGAGGCCACGCTCTCGCGCAGGAGGAGCTTCTCGACGCCGTTGTCGTAGACGCCCTCGACGCCCGGGAGCGCCGCCGCCGAGAGGATCTGCGCGGGGGACGCCAGGACGGCGACCATGGAGAGGTGCTCGAAGCGCACGACGCCGGCCCCCAGCGTCCGCAGCCGCCCGGCGAGGGTGGCCGAGGTGGTCTTCGCCGGGTCGAAGTTGACGATGGCGATCAGCCGGTCGGTGGGCGCCGCGGCGTGGAGGAGGCTCGAGAGCGCCGGCTCGATGAGCCCGCCCCCGCCCAGGAGGGCGGCGTTCGCTTCGGCCGGGGCGGCCGCGGGGCCGGTGGGGGCGGCGTCCTGGCAGGCGGCCAGGGCGAGCGCGCAGGCGGTGGCGATCAGGGTCCGCTTCATGGTGTCCGTCCGTCCTCTCTACGGGTTCGGTCTACGAGGCGCCGGCGCGTCGCGCGCCGGCCCCGTCCATCGCTGCTTCGTCTTTCCGTCCGCTACCGCCTCACCGCGCGCACCGCGGCGTAGGCGTCCAGGTATCCCGCGCCCACCTCGAAGGGGGCGTAGCCGAGCATGGGCCGGGCGCTCCGGGCCAGCGCCTGGTATGCCTGGTCGGGGGTGAGCCGCCCGCGCGAGGCCTCCTCCATCAGGGCGATCGTCCCGGTGACGTGGGGCGCGGCCATGGAGGTGCCGTCGATGCAGGTGTAGTAGGGCTTGTGCGCGTCCTCGATGGCGCAGGTCAGGAGGTCGCTGGGGAGCGCCGTGGAGTTGATCACCAGCCCCAGCGCCGCGCGCGCCGAGACGATGTGGACGCCGGGCGCCACGATGTCGGGGCGGTACGTCCCGTCGTTCCGCCGCCCGCGCGACGAGAAGCCGGCCAGGAGCGAGGTGCCGCCCGCGCACCCGTCGGCCGAGGAGGTCGGGTCGGGGGAGACGGTCTTGCACCCGGCGGCCACGCTGAAGACCCACGGCGCGACGCTGTACGGGTTCATCGTGTTCTCGCCCGGCCCGTCGTTCCCCGCCGAGAAGACCACGGCGATCCCGCGGCCGTACAGCTTCTTCGTGGCCACGTTGACCGGGTCCTCGGGGTCGAAGTCGCCGCCGGAGATCCCCCACGAGTTGTTGACCACCTGGATGTTGTACTTCGCCTGGTTCTCCAGGACGTAGTCGAAGCCGGCCAGCGTCCAGAACACCGACGTCCCGTCGCCCGCGCCGATCCCGATCAGGTTGGCCCCCGGCGCCACGCCCCGGTACTTGTAGCCGGACGCCGTCCCGTCGCCCGCCGCGATCCCCGCCACGTGCGTCCCGTGGCCGGTGGTGGTCTCGCTGGTGGCGACGTTCTCGACGAAGAGGTCGGCGCCCACGGCGGGCTCGCCCGCGTCGAAGGTCACCAGGTCCTTCATGGCCCCCAGGAGCTTCACGTTCTGCACGGTCCGCGTGGGGTGCCTGAGGTCGGGGGAGTGGAGCCCGTCGATCCCGCTGTCGAGGATGGCGATCCCGACGCCCTTCCCCGTGTAGCCGGCGGCCTGGGCCAGGTCGGCGCGGATGGTGGGGACGCTCTCGGCCAGGTGGAGGCTCAGCCGCTTGTTGATGAAGAGCGACCGCACGCCCGCGAGGCTCGAGAGCCGGACCACCTGCGCGGGGGTCGCCACCGCGGCGACGACCGGGAGGTGGCGGAAGCGGACGATCCCCGCCCCCGTGCCGCGCACCGCGGCGGTAACCGCGTCGCTGGTGGTGGCGGCCTCGTCGTAGGTGACGAAGACCTCCAGCCGGTCGGTGGGGGCGGAGAGGGTGAGCGCCGCCGTCAGGACGGGGTCGACCACCGTCAGCGGGTCGAGTCCCAGGAGCCGCGACGCCCCCTCGCCCCCGGGGGCCAGCGGTTGCGATCGTTCGTCCGAGCACGCCGCGCCGAAGACGACGCACGCGGCGAGGGTGAGCCAGCGCTTCATTCCAGGTCCTCCGGGGTGATGCGGTCCGTGCAGCGCTCGTTGGTGTGCCGTCCACCCAGGCAACGGCGGGGCCACGCCGGCGCGCCGTGCCCCAAAGTGGTGAAAATCATATCCGAAGAAGATCGAAACCGCGCCCCGTTTTGGTGTAGCAGTTCGGATTTCCGCGCTCGGCTGCCAGCCCCGGAAGTCGATGCGGAAGAGAGGTTTAGAGATCGCGGCCCGGAAGGAGATCGGGGAAGATTGGCGCCGCGTGGGAGGGGGCGGAGCGGGGTCGCGCGGAGGGGGACGCGGGAGGGGGGCGGAGGAGGCGTTCAGACGAGCGTCCGGTCCTTCTCTTCACCCTTTTGGTGCAGAACGAAGCCGTGTTTTGGTGAGAAGATTCACCATTCTGATCTCACGGCCCCAAGCGGACGGCTGGCGCGGGAGCGGGCACGGGTGATGCGCCTGGGCCCCTCCTCCAGTTCGATACGCCGGACCTTGAGACCGCGCAGGGAACGATGGACACCGACCGGCCGCACCCCGCCTCCCCCGCCTTCGGAACCGACGATCCCGTGCTGGCGGCGCTGGGGGACGCGGGCGCCGCGTACCGGGCGCGGGTGGCCGCGTGGGAGGCGGTGCGCGCCGAGCGCGACGCGGCGCTGGCGGAAGCGGAGCGCCTCCGCGAGACGGCCGAGCGGCAGCGGCGCCGGGCCGACGCCACCAGCCACGCGCTGAAGCAGATCCACCGCACCGTCTTCGCGGGGAACGTCTACGACATGATCCTGCGGGCGTGCCTGGGGATCACCGGCGCCACCCGCGGCCTCTACGTCACCTGCCGCGGCGGCGACGGCCGGCTGGAGGTGCGCGCCGCCCAGGGCGTCGACGGCTACCCCCGCGCCGAGCCCTCGCCCTTCGTGGAGGCGCTCTGCCGGCGGGTGCTGGAGGCCAACGAGCCGCTGGTGTGCAACGAGGGGACGGTCGACGGGCTCCCCGTCCCCGGGCCCGACGAGTGCTTCCGGAGCTTCGTCGCCTCTCCCGTGGTGCTGATGCGCGACCTCGACGGGATCGTGATCGCCGCCGACAAGGCCGAGGGAGACTTCGACCCCGACGACGTCGAGACCCTCCTCTCGGTGGGCGACCAGGCCGCCGTGGCGGTGCAGAACCGGCACCTGGAGCTGGCCCTCCAGCACGCCTACGTCTCGACGGTGAGCATGCTGGCCGACGCCGTCGAGGCCAAGGACCCGTACACCCACGGCCACTGCGAGATGGCCTCGCGCTACGCCCGCCTGGTGGCCGAGCGCCTGGAGCTCTCCCCGCGCGACCAGGCGGTGGTGTGCTACGCCGCCCTCCTCCACGACGTGGGGAAGATCGGCGTCAGCGACGGCGTCCTCCACAAGCCGGGGCCGCTCCTCCCCGAGGAGGTGGAGCTGATGCGCGCCCACGTGCGGGTGGGCGCCGACCTCCTCCGCGGCGTCCCCGCGCTGGAGGCGCTGGCCGACGTCGTCCTCCACCACCACGAGCGCTACGACGGCACCGGCTACCCCGACGGGATGGCGGGCGACGACATCCCCGTGGCCGCGCGGATCGTCTCGGTGGTCGACGCCTACTGCGCCATGATCACCCGCCGCAGCTACAAGGACGCCTACAGCGAGGCCGAGGCCCGCGGCGAGCTGGAGCGGTGCTCGGGGTCGCAGTTCGACCCCGCCATCGTCCGCGCCTTCCTCGACGTCCTCGACACCCCCGAGGCCCTCGACGGCGACGGCGACAGCTGGGGCGAGTGCAGCGTCCTCCCCGTCTTCGCCCACATCCGCGAGCTCCGCGGCGCGCCCCTCTCCCGCCCCGCCGCGACGTAAAGAAACAGCAGGTCTCTCACAGGGGACACAGAGGGCACAGAGGGATTTCCCCCGTGCGCCCTGTGAGAGGCCAAGGCTGTAAAAGCTTGCCTCACGCAGAGAAGCAGAGCCAGCAGAGAACTACGTGAAGTTCTCTGCTGACTCTGCTTCTCTGCGTGAGTCCGGTTTTTCGATCTCGATCCCGACGAGGAGCCTCGCCAGGACTCAGGACTCAGGACTAGCCTTCGCCCGCTTCGCCTCGTACAGCGCCCGGTCGGCCTCGCGGATCAGGTCGTCGGGCGAGGCGCACTCGGGGTGGTACTCGGCGATCCCCTCGCTGACGCCCACGCGCCCGGAGAGGCGCGCCCGCACCCGCTCGGCCAGCGCCCGCCCGCCCCCGGTGCTCCCGCCGGGGAGGATGACGAGGAACTCGTCGCCGCCGTAGCGGACGACGACGTCGGCGCCGCGGGCCTCGCAGCGGAGCGCCTCGGCCACCGCGCAGAGGAGGCGGTCGCCCGCCAGGTGCCCCTGGTCGTCGTTGATCGCCTTGAAGCCGTCGAGGTCGAGGACCATCACCGCCAGCGGCTCACCGCGACGCGCCGCCGCCCAGGCGTGCTCCAGGACCACGTCCATGTGGCGCCGGTTGGCGAGCCCGGTGAGCGAGTCGGTGAGCGAGAGGTTGCGGACGCTGGCGATCAGGCGGATCCGCCGGAGCGCCATCTCGGCCTGGAGCGCCAGGACGCGGAGCACCTCCCAGTCCTCGGGCTCGAAGATCCGCTCCTCGCGCCGCTCGGTCAGCACCAGCACCCCGCACTCGCTCCCGCCGCCGATGGGGACGTGCGCGATCAGCGCCGTCTGCGGGTCGCCGAAGAGGGGCGCGGCGCAGGGGGCCACCCCGCCGGCGCGGGCGTCCAGCGCCAGGAGGAGCCCCGGCTCGCCGAAGCGCGCGTCCCAGAGGAGGGAGGGGCGCCACTCGCCCGGCCGCGCTCCCGGCGACGCCGGCGCGCGCAGCATCCCGCGGGCGCGGTCGCGGACCAGCGCCAGCGTGGTGTGCGCGCCCACGACGGCCAGCGCGTGCGCGGCGATGGCGCGGAAGACCTCGTCCTCGCACTCGGCCGCGTTCAGCTCCTCGAAGTAGGCGATCAGCTGGTCGGGGAGGCGCTGGCGCTTCTGCATCCGCTGCCGCTCGCGCCGGAGCGCCGCCAGCCGGGCCGCCGCGCGCTCCATCACCCCCGCGCCCGCCGTCCCCCCGGGGACGCGGCACGTCCCCGATGCGGCCACCAGGAGGCCGTCGTCGTCGTCGCCCTGGAGGAGCACCAGCAGCTCGCCCTCGTCCGGGAGCGACGCGCCGCGGAGCCGCCCCCCGGGCATCGCCGCGCCGCCCCCGTCGCCGATCCAGGCCGTCGGCGTGGCCAGCACCACGCCCACCGAACGGTCATCCCCTCGACGGAATCGCATGGAACCTCTCACCCAATTAAACGGCGGCCTTCCCCTTGAAACCGCGAGAAAACCGCCCAGCCCACGTCAGCTAACCAAATGGAAAGAAAGGAGATGTAGAAAATACGGATGTTCACTTTCGGTGTCAACGCCTGTCCCCTTCCAAGGACGGTCGGGATGCGCGCGCGAACGGCCACGCACCGTGACGCCCGTCACGTCTTCGTCTCTACCGGAGCGCTCGCGATCGTCCTCGTGCGGGTGCCGCGGCCGCCTCCACGCGGGGGCGCGAGCGCCGGGGACGAAAGCGGCCCCGCCCCGGTGAAGGGGCGGGGCCGTTCGAGGCCCGGGGCGTCCGGTCGGGGGAAGCCAGGCCCCGGAGCGCGTCCGCGCGGTCCGGGCGAGCCGCTCTCCGGCCTTCAGCCGACGGCGGTGATCTGGACGTTCTGCCAGTAGTTGTCCCTCTCTCCGTCGGTCGTGAAGTCGACCCGCTTCCCCACGATCCCGGCGCACGTCGCGACGATGAGCCCCTTGTCGTTGGCGAAGATGGCGTAGTGCGACACCGGCCCGCCGTCGGGACGCAGGGCGACCGTCGACTGCTCGGAGGTCAGGGCCCACTCCACGATCGCGTTTCTGTAGGTGGCCATTGTGGATTCTCCTCCCCCGCGGGGATTGGCCGGGCACGCCACCGGGGGCGAGCGGATGCCCGGGCGGCCCCGGCGCGCCGCCGGGGTCT
>DATACF010000592.1:0-4136 GCA_036259235.1 Longimicrobium sp.
TCTGAAGTCGCCGCTTGGGTCAAGGCGCGGAACGCAACGCGCGCCAACGTTCAATGGCGCTTCACCTGTGGCCACGCACGCACGAAACTCCAGCGTCTTTACCCATCACCTTTAGAGAGGTGATGAAGTAGGCAACGATACAACTGTTGCCAACGGCGCGGAGCCCCTGGCGGACTCCACGGCGCGCCATCACCCGATGCGGACCGCGATCCTCCGCGCATTCCCCCCCGCCAGGGTCTCCGCCCTCCGGGCCCGCATCCCTCACGCAACTTCGCTGAACGGCCCAACTTCGACCGCGCTTAGACCGGCCTCCGCCGAATCCCTCGGGCTCCGCGCGCCCGCGGAGCTCTCCCTCGCCCCGTCACCGGCCACACACCGCGAGCCGCCAGCTCCCCTCTCCCGGAACGGGGAGGGTGGCGGGCCTGAGCGAGCCGGGTGAGGGCCGCGCGGGAGCCGCGGCATGCGCGACCCTCCGCCCCCCGCGCCCTGCCGTCCTCCCCCTTCTTCGAGGGGTTGGGAGAAGGGAGCCGGGGGATGAGGGCCGACGATGCCCGCCCCCCGCACCTCCGCCCGTCCCCACTCGAACGCCCCCGCCCCGTGACAAACGGCCACCCACGTGAGACTTTGTCCCTTCGCCCAGATCCGAGCGCACTGTCGAAAGCACCGAGCCCATGACGCACGTCCCTTCGCTCCCCGAGCGCATCCGCGCCGACTTCCCCGTCTTCGAGCGCCGCGTCGGGGGGCGGCCGATCGCCTTCTTCGACGGACCCGGGGGGAGCCAGGTCCCCCGCCAGGTGGCCGAGGCCGTGGCGGAGTACCTGACGCTGCACAACGCCAACACGCACGGCTTCTTCGCCACCAGCGAGGAGACCGACGCCACGCTCGCGGGCGCACGCGAGGCCATGGCCGACTTCCTGGGCGCCCCCTCGCCCCGCGAGGTCGTCTTCGGCGCCAACATGACCACGCTCACCTTCCACCTCTCCCGCTCGCTGGGGCGCGAGTGGGGGCCGGGCGACGAGGTCGTCGTCACCGAGCTCGACCACCAGGCCAACGTGGCCCCCTGGCGCCGGATGGCCGAGGACCGCGGGATGACCGTCCGCGTCGTCCCCTTCCACCCCGACACCCTCCAGCTCGACCACGCGGCGCTGGAGGGGATGCTCTCCCCCCGCACGAAGCTGGTCGCCGTCGGCGCCGCCTCCAACGCGGTGGGGACGATCAACGACGTCCGCCGGGTGACGGAGGCCGCGCGGGCGGCGGGGGCGCTCACCTTCGTCGACGCGGTCCACTACGCCCCCCATCGTCTCGTCGACGTCCAGGCGCTGGGGTGCGACTTCCTGGCGTGCTCGGCCTACAAGTTCTTCGGGCCCCACGTGGGCGTCCTCTGGGGGCGGCGCGAGCACCTGGAGCGCCTGGTGCCGTACAAGGTCGCCCCCGCCTCCGAGGAAGCCCCCGACCGGTGGGAGACGGGGACGCAGAACCACGAGGGGATCGCCGGCGTCCGCGCCGCGGTCGACTGGATCGCGGGGCTGGCGGGCGGCGGCGCGGCGGACCGGCGCGAGGCGCTCCGCCGCGCCTTCGAGGCCGTGGAGGCGCACGAGGGCGCCCTCTTCGCGCGGATGGAGGCGGCGCTGCGCGAGACCCCCGGCGTCCGCTTCTACGGCGCCCCGGCGGGGATGCCGCGCACGCCCACGGCGGCGATCACCGTGGAGGGCGCCACCCCCGAGGAGGCCGCGCGCCGGCTGGGGGCGGAGGGCGTCTTCGTCTGGAACGGGAACTTCTACGCCTCCACCGTCTGCGACCGCCTCGGGCTCTCCGACTGCGGCGGGCTCACCCGCGCGGGGCTGGCCCCCTACACCACGGAGGAGGACGTCGACCGCCTGGTGGAGGGCGTCCGCCGCATCGCGCGGGCGTAGCCGGGCGGCCGAACGGAAGCGCGAAAGGCCCCCTTCTCCACGCGGAGCGGGGGCCCTTTCGCGCCCGGGGGGAGCGCCCGCGCGGAAACGGGTGTATCATCCGTCACACCGGGGTGGGACGGCGCCTTCGTGGCGGGGCGCCGGAGCGCTCACGAAAGTTGCAGCGGAGCCGCGCGGGGACTCGCGCGGCCAGGGGACGGGAGAGCCTGTGTGATGTTCGTACGAGGTGGGCAGGACCCGGAAAGGGATCCGGCGAGCGCCGGGGCGAGGCGCGACGCCGCGTCGGTCGCGGGCGCGCTGGCGTCCGACGTCCCGGCCGCGGACGCCGGGCTCTACCGGCTCCTGGTCGAGAGCGTGCGCGACTACGCCATCTTCGCCCTCGACCCCGGAGGGCACGTCATCAGCTGGAACGCCGGGGCCCAGCGGCTGAAGGGGTACACCCGCGACGAGATCGTGGGCCGCCACTTCTCCACCTTCTACCCCCCCGACACCCTCGCCGCCGGGAAGCCGGCGTGGGAGCTGGAGGTGGCCGAGCGCGAGGGGCGCGTCGAGGACGAGGGGTGGCGCATCCGCAAGGACGGGACGCGCTTCTGGGCCAACGTCGTCATCACCGCCCTCCGCGCCGAGAGCGGCGCGCTGGTCGGCTTCGCCAAGGTCACCCGCGACCTCACCCAGCGCCGCGCGGCCGAGGAGGCGCTCCGCGAGAGCGAGGAGCGCTTCCGGCTCCTGGTCCAGAGCGTCGAGGACTACGCCATCTTCATGCTCGACCCCGCCGGGGTGGTGAGCAGCTGGAACGAGGGCGCCGAGCGGATCAAGCAGTACACCCCCGGCGAGATCATCGGCCGCCACTTCTCCGTCTTCTACCCGCCGGAGGACGTGGCCGCCGGGAAGCCGGCGTGGGAGCTGGAGACGGCCGCGCGCGACGGGCGCGTCGAGGACGAGGGGTGGCGGGTGCGGAAGGACGGGACGCGCTTCTGGGCCAACGTGATCGTCACCGCCCTCCGCGACCCCTCGGGGAAGCTCCTGGGCTTCACCAAGGTCACCCGCGACCTCACCGACCGGCGCGCGGCCGAGGCGCGGGCGCTCGACGCGGCGCGCCGGGCGGCCGAGGCCGAGGCCGCCAACCGCGCCAAGAGCGAGTTCCTGGCGGCCATGAGCCACGAGCTCCGCACCCCGCTGAACGCCATCGGCGGCTACGCCGACCTCATCGCAATGGGGCTGCGCGGCCCCGTCACCGACGAGCAGGCGTCCGACCTCGAGAAGATCCAGCGGAGCCAGCGCCACCTCCTCAATATCATCAACGACCTGCTGAACTTCAGCCGGATCGAGGCCGGGCAGCTCCAGTACGACTCGGTGCGCGTCCCCCTCCACGAGAGCGTGGGGACGGTCTCCACCCTCCTCGTCCCGCAGGCGCTGGAGAAGGGGATCGACCTCGTCGTCCTCCCCTGCCCCGAGAGCCTGGTGGCGCTCGCCGACCCGGTGAAGGTGGAGCAGGTGATCCTCAACCTCTGCTCCAACGCGGTCAAGTTCACCGGCCCCGGCGGGCGCGTGGAGGTGGGGTGCGAGGCGCGGGGGCGGGAGGTGGTGGTGGTCGTCTCCGACACCGGCGTCGGGATCCCCCCCGACCAGACGGAGCGGATCTTCGAGCCCTTCGTGCAGCTGGGGCGCGGCCTCACCACCCAGCACGAGGGGACGGGGCTGGGGCTCGCCATCTCCCGCGACCTGGCCCGCGCCATGGGGGGCGACCTCACCGTGGAGAGCACGGCCGGCGCGGGCTCGGCCTTCACCTTCACCCTCCCCGCCGCCCCGTGACGTACCGCCCGATCGTCCCCTCCATCCGCACCGGCGAGGGCGACGGCGATTCGCTCCGCGACGCGTTCCGCGAGGCGCTCTCGCACTGGGCCGCGGGGGTCTGCGTCCTGGCCGTGCGCGACGAGGACGAGGTGCTGGCGCTCACCGTGAGCGCCTTCGCCTCCGTCTCGCTCGACCCGCCGCTGGTGCTGGTCTGCGTCTCCGAGCACGCGGGCCTCCTCCCCTCGCTCCTGGAGACCGGCCGTTTCGTCGTCAACCTCCTGGGCGAGGACGCCCGCGCCGCCGCCGTGGGCTTCGCGCAGGGGCTCCCGGCGCCGCGCGGGACCTTCCCCGAAGATGGCGACCCCGTCCTCCGCGGCGCGCTCGCCTCCCTGGTCTGCGCCGTCGACGCCGCCCACCCCCGCGGCGCCC
>DATACF010000593.1:0-9968 GCA_036259235.1 Longimicrobium sp.
CCCCGGCTACGGCGGCCCCGAGGCGCACGACGAGGCCGAGGAGCCCGCCGCCGAGGCCGCCCCGGCGGCGGAGGGGGAGGCGGGCGCGGAGGGCGAGGGCGCGGCGAAGAAGCCGCAGGGGCCGCGGACGGCGGCCTCGCGCGACTTCCACAAGCCGCAGTTCATCGACTTCGCCTCCCCGCTCCTGGTGGGGCTGCTGGGGAAGATGGCCGCCAACCTGAGGAACTACCAGGTCACGATCGAGGAGCGGCTCCCCGCGCGCGAAGACCTCCCGACACACGGGGGCGACGCGTACGCCTCGGAGCTGGTGGTGCAGCTCTACTTCCCGCAGGGGCTGGCCGGCCCCGCGCACGCGCTTTCCGGCGAGGAGGACCATGCCGCCGTCGTCTGAGGAGCCGCGCCGGCTCCCCGCCGAGGAGCCGCGCTGGCTCTCTGTGCACCTCTTCTTCCCCGGGGGGATCTACACCCCCGAGTGCGACCGCGTGGTGCTGGACACCGTGCAGCCGTTCGTGCGGCGGTGCCATGCGGAGGGGTGGGTGGACGGGTACTTCTTCATCCGCTACAGCGAGCTGGGCCCGCACGTCCGGCTCCGCTTCCACGGGCGGGGCGACGTCGTGGACGAGACGGTCTGGCCGGCGCTGCGGGCGCACGTGGAGGCGCTCCACCCGGGTGTCGTCTTCGAGCCGCCGACGGAGCCGCCGCAGCCGCGCTCGCACGTGGACACGCAGGAGGGCGACGAGGCGCGGGTGACGCACGCGGCGCTGATCGAGTACGAGCCCGAGACCGACCGCTACGGCGGCCCCGAGGCGGTGCGGCTGGCCGAGCGGTACTTCGAGGTCTCGTCCGACGCCACTTTCGCGCTCCTGGCGCGGAGCGGGCGCGAGCGCTCGTCGCGGCTGGGAAAGGGGCTCCTGTCGATGGTGGTGCTGGCGCACGTCTTCGGCGGCACGCGCGAGAAGGCCGCCGACTTCATGCACCAGTACGGGATCGGCTACCTCCGCAACATCGTCCGCAGCGAGGACGGGCGGAGCGCGTGGCTGGGGGCGTTCGACAGCGGCTTCGACGCGCAGGCCGAGAACCTGGTGGCGTACGTCGAGGAGGTGTGGAGCCGGATGGACGAGGGCGAGGAGCTCTCGGAGGCGCTGGACGCCTGGCACGACGGCCTCAAGCGCATCCGCGGCGAGTTCCGCGAGCTCTTCGAGGCCGGGCGCCTCCTCCGCCAGGGCCAGGAGCCCTTCGGGCAGTGGGAGCAGGCGGTGGGGGGGATCGTCTCCAGCTACGTCCACATGATGAACAACCGGCTGGGGGTCAGCATCCAGGAGGAGGCCTACCTCGCCTACCTGATCACCCGCGCGCTGGGGCGGCCGGCGGAGGCGCCGGCGGCTGCGGGGGATGCGGTGGAGACCCCCGCGGGGGGCGCGGAAGGCGCCGGAAGCGCGGAGATGGCGGAGGGCTGAGGGATCGGAGGGGGCGACGGAGGACGGTGCGCGCTCCGGCATCGTCGGCCCTCACCCCCCCGGCCCCCTCTCCCAACCCCCTGGGCCCCCTGGGAGAGGGGGGGGAACGGCGGTGTGGGGGCGGGCTCCGCGCGGGGCCCTCACCCGGCTCGCCTCAGGCTCGCCACCCTCGACTCTCGCGACCCGCGCCGGAGGACCGCGCGCCGTGGAGTCCGCCAGGGGCTTCGCCGCGTCGGCAACGGTAGTATCGTTGCCTACGCGGCCCGCAGCCCGGCCCGTGCAGCGGGGACATGCCCGGAGACGTAGTTGCAGTTGCCGTTCGCAGTTGAAGTTGCAGTAACGCAGGACCCGACGTCCCGAGAAGGATCAGGCACAAACCGACCGCCCGAAGCGAGCCGCATGGAGACGACGCAGACCCCCGCCACCCCGGAGCACTTCCTCGACGTGGCCTCGCGCATCGGCCGGCGCATCGCGGGCCAGGCGCAGTGGGAGGGCGAGGCGTGCACCTGGCAGATCATGACGCTGGACCGCGACCACCCCGACCGGCGCGTCGCCGTCCCCGCCACCGCGGGGAGCGGGATCTACGAGGGGACGGCGGGGATCGGCCTCTTCCTGGCCGAGCTGAACGCCGTGGCCCCCGACGAGGCGCTGGCCCGCGCCGCCGTGGGCGGCGTCCGCTACGCGCTGGCCGACCTCCCCTCGGAGACCTCGTTCGGCTTCCACGGCGGCCGCGTCGGCGTCGCCTACGCCGCCGCCCGGGTGGGGCACCTCCTGAAGCTCCCCGAGCTGGTGGAGGTGGCGAACGACGTCCTCCGTCCCATGGCGGGGCAGGAGCGCGAGGACCGCGGCGTCGACGTGATCGCGGGGGGCGGCGGCGCCATCCCCGCCCTGCTGCGGATGACGGAGTGGGGGGTGGACGCGGAGCTGGCCGAGGGAATCGCCCGGCGGCTGGGCGACAACCTCCTGGAGTCGGCCGAGCGCGAGCCCGAGGGGTGGGGGTGGGGGACGATGCGCGGCTCGGCGATCCGCCACCTCTGCGGCTACGCGCACGGCTCGGCGGGGGTGGGCCACGGCCTCCTGGAGCTCTTCCACGCCACCGGCGACGGGGCGTACCTCTACGGCGCCGAGCAGGCCTTCCTCTACGAGCGCCACTTCTACAGCCCCGAGCACCACAACTGGCCCGACCTCCGCCACGCGGAGCTGGGCGAGTACCTGTATTCGGGGCGCCAGCAGGAGCTCCGCGACCGGATGCTGGGCGGCGAGGTCCTCCCCCCGCAGGCACCGCGCTACATGGCGGCGTGGTGCCACGGGGCGCCGGGGATCGCGCTGTCGCGGCTGCGCGCCTGGCAGCTCCTGGGCGACCCCGTCTACCTGGAGGAGGCGCACGCGGCGCTGGCGGGGACGGAGGCGTCGCTGATCGAGGAGCAGATGAACTTCTCGGCGTGCCATGGCCGCGGCGGGAACGCGGAGAGCTTCATCGTGGCGGCCGAGGTGCTGGGCGAGCCGGCGATGCTGGAGGTGGCGCGCCGGGTGGCGATGCAGGGGTGGGAGGCGTACGAGAGCCAGGGGCGCCCCTGGCCGTGCGGCACCATGGGCGGGGTGAGCGACCCCGGGCTGTTACTGGGCGAGGCGGGGATCGGCTTCTTCTTCCTCCGCCTGGCGAGCCCGCGCACCCCGTCGCCGCTCTTCGTGACCGCCCCCGGGGCGCCGGCGCGCGAGGTGCGCGAGCCCGGGCGCTACGACGAGTGGCGGCGGCGGGCGGTGCGCGAGCACTTCGGTCGGACGCTGGCGATCTTCGAGGGGGTGGGGGTCGACGCGGCGGCGCTGGAGGGGACGCGCGGCCCCGGCGCGGCGCCGCTGAAGGGCGACGCGGCCGAGGCGCACGACCGGATCGTGGCGCGGATCGAGGTGGAGGCCGGCGCGGCGCGGCGGGCGCTCCTGGAGGACGCCTTCCGGCTGGAGCGCGAGCGGTGGGCGCTGATGCTGGCCGTCACCGACTTCAGCGAGGAGTTCCTCTCCAACCTCACCCGCCCCGAAGAGGGGGAGGTGCGCTGGCCCGAGGCGCGCGTGGAGCTGTCGCCGCGGGCGCGGGTGGTGCACTCGCTCCACGACTGGGACGCCTGGCTCGAGGCCGGCGCCTCCGGCGCCCCCGAGGAGGAGGACACCTTCCACCTCCTCCAGGCGAGCGGGCGGCGGGTGGCGGTGCGGCGGCTGAGCCCGTTCGCGGCGCTGGTCCTCGACACCGTGGCCCGCGGGGCCACGCTGGACGAGGTCGTCGACCAGGTGACGCAGGCGGTGGCGGGAGACGGGCCGGGCCCCGACCGCGGGTGGGTCGAGACGCGCGTCGTGGAGCAGCTCCGCCAGGCGTACCGCGCGGGGTTCGTCACCGCCGAGAACGGGGCCGTCACCGCGGCGGCGTAGCGCGCCAGCGTCCTCTCCGCTCGCGACGGCTGCGAGGGCGGCCGCGATCCCACCGGGGGGTCGCGGCCGCTTTCGCGTTCGCCGGCTTCGCACGATGGCGGGATCGAGGGGATTCGCTCGCGAGGGGCGGGCGTTCGTCGCATGCCACCGGGGCCTCGCCGTCCGCACCGACCCGGCTCCAAGGATCGTCCGCTCCCGTCGCTCTCCCGCTCCCTCCCGATCCGCCGATCCCACTCCGTCCGCGCAGACCGTCCAGGTTGCCCTCGCTCCCGACCCGCATCGTATCTCTCGACCCGGCAGGAGGTTACCGCGCCGCCTCCCCTGCCCCGCCCCGTCTCCGCCCGCGCCGCGAACAAAACTCTTCCCTCCGGAAGCGGCAGGGCCTAAACTACCCCTGTACGAGATCATCGCGAGCGTACCGAGATCGCACGGCGTCGGGGGCGGAGGGGCCTCCGGGGCGGCGGGGATGGGGGTTTCCCCGCCCCTCGCTCCCAACCGGCCCGAGCGGGTGATCGGAGCAACGCGAGGTGGCGTCCGGCGCGCGGGCGGGTGGCGCGGCGGGCGTGGATCTCCCACCGGTTTGCCCCCGAGGCCGATCTCAGTGATCGCGAGGCGGACGGCGGTCTCCCCCCCGGCGCTGCGTGCGCGCCGCCCCCCGGCGGTGTGCCGGGCGCTCGCGTGCTGTCGGCGCGCCGCCTCGCGGTCCTGACTCTTTTCCCGAGCCGCGCCGCTCCCCCGCCGGAGCCGCGCGGCTTCTTCGTCTCCGGACGCGACCGGAGCCCGCCGGCCCTTCGATCCGCGTGGACACCTTCGAGACCGCCGCGCACCCTCGCGGCGGCGGCACCGTGCGCGCCCACTCGGTGGTCACCAACGAGCCCACCTGCCAGAGCGCCGATCCCGCCCTCTGCACCAACTACGGCACCTGCTACGGCACGTGCCAGGGGTGCGGCGGGAGCAGCAACACCTGCGGCGCCAGCTGCGCGAGCTGCGATCCGTCGTGCGTGCGTTGGACGGCGAAGCGCCCGGGCGACGATTCCCTGCCGCGCGGGCGCTTCCGTTCGTCCGAGCATCGCGGAGCCCGGCCCCGCCGTTCCAGCGCACTCACGCACTCACGCACTCACGCACTTCCCCGTCGAAAGATCCGCTGGCGCCGTGACGGCGGCGGGGCGCGCGCGGCCCGGCCGCATGCGACACCGCGGCGACACACTTTGTCGCGGCCGGAAACAGCGGCTCGCGGGGCGCGTACGACCTCGGTGCCGCGCGGGCGCCGAAGGCCCGCGCGCGCACGCCTTCTCAACCGATGGAGGGAAGCATGAGGAAGCTCAAGCTGTCGCTGGACGCGCTGGAGGTCGAGAGCTTCGACGTCACGGCGCGCGCTCCGTCCGCCGGGGGCACCGTCCGCGCCCACGAGACCACGGGCGCGCAGATCATCTGTGATTGCGAGACCAACGGCTTCGAGTGTCCGAGCAACCACTGCACCGAGTTCGACTGCGAGAGCGTCGACAACTTCTGCTTCTCGGTGCAGCCGTGTACGTGGGGGTACCCCGGGTGTCCGCACCACACCCTCGACTGTCCGCCCCCGACCAGCATCTGCGTCTGAGGGGACGGCGACGGCGGTCTCACACGGAGGCACGGAGACACGGAGGGTCCTTCTCCGTGTTTCCCGTGCGAGGCCAGGCCGTAGAAGCCCGCCCGGCGCGGGAGCGGCGGGGACCGTGGGGAGCTCCGCGCGTCCTTCGTGCATGCTCCTCCTGTCCACGATGCGCTCCCTGCGACCGGTGGGGAGCGCGAGGGGGGCCGACCGTCCCGGCACCGGTGCGGGAAACGGCGGGGGATGTTATCTTTACAAGCTGACCGAAAACGCGTCGGCGCCCGTGGGATGGGCGCCGCGGCGTTCTCGCCGTTCCCCTCGCGGCGAACGTCCCCGCGCCCGCGGGGTAGAGCGTAACCCCCGGGGCCCTGGGGCGGCCGCGCGCCGACCGGGCCCCGAGCCCCATTTCGAACGAGAAAGCGGTACCAGGGTCCCATGCCCCCCACCACCCCGAAACCGGCGGACATCCCGCCCCTCCGCGAAGCCTTCCAGCAGTTCCTCCGGCTGCTGCGGCTCATCCGCGCGTACTGGGGCGCCCTGGCCCGGGGGATGGTGCTGGGGCTGGTGCTGGGGATCTTCGGGATGATCACCCCGTACCTCTCGAAGCTCCTCATCGACGAGGTCTACCCCTCGCGCAACATCACCCTCCTCCACGTCCTGGTGGGGGGGATCCTGGCGGTGGCGGTCGCGCAGTCGATCATGAGCGCCATCCGCGGCTACTTCACGATGTTCACCACCTCGACGCTGGCGAGCGCCACCTCCCTCCTCTTCTTCAACCATCTCCAGCACCTCCGGGTCCGCTTCTTCGACGAGCACCGGGTGGGCGAGATCATGAGCCGCTTCGCCGACGTGCGGAGCTCGCTCAACTCCATCTCGCGGATCTTCGAGACGCTCTTCGTCAACGGCGTCTACCTCTTCCTCGTCCCGCCCTTCCTCTTCCTCCTCCAGTGGAAGCTGGCGATCGTCTCGCTCCTGACGATCCCGCTGACCGTGCTCCTGACCACCGTGTCGGCGCGGGTGCTGCGGAAGCTGTGGAAGCGGAGCGCCGAGGCGTACGCCGACCTGGGGGCGTTCCAGGTGGAGGTGCTGAGCCACATCCGCACCCTCAAGGGGATGTCGATGGAGCCGCACATCTACCAGCGCGCCAGCGAACAGATGCGCGGCGCGCTGACCGTGCAGCTCAAGGGGGGCGGCTACGCGCAGGTCTTCTCGGCGCTCAACTCCGTCATCCGCGCGCTGGGGACGGCGCTCTTCACCTGGTACGGGTGGCGGCTGATCCTCGACGGGCAGATGACGCTGGGCGACTACATCGCCTTCACGGCGTACATGGGGTACCTCTACAACCCTCTCCAGCAGGTCACCACCCTCTTCTCCGACTTCCAGCAGACGGCGGTGAACCTGGGGCGGATGTTCGAGTACCTCGACCTCCCCGTCGAGCAGGACCCCGCGCTGGCGTACCTCCCCGCGGCGGCCGTCACCCACACGCTGGAGGGCGACCTCCGCCTCCGCGACGTGCGCTTCGGCTACACCCCGGAGAAGCAGGTGCTGAACGGGGTCAACCTCCACTTCCCCCGCGGGAGCGTCACCGCCGTGGTGGGCCCCAGCGGCGCGGGGAAGAGCTCGCTGCTGCGGCTCATCACCCGGATGGAGGACCCGGACGGGGGCGAGATCTACGCCGACGGGGTCCCGCTGGCCTCCATCCCCCTGGCCGACCTCCGCCGCCAGGTGTCGGTGGTGTGGCAGGAGTTCTCGCTGATGCAGGGGACGGTGTGGGAGAACCTCACCATGGGCGCGGCCGTCGTCTCGCGGGCGCGGGTGGACGACGCCGTCCGCCTCTGCCGGCTGGAGTCGCTGATCGCCGAGCTCCCGCAGGGGTACGACACCCCGGTGGGCGAGTGGGGCTCGACCCTCTCGGGGGGGCAGCGGCAGCGGATGTCGCTGGCGCGGGCGCTCATCCGCGACACGCCGATCCTCCTCCTCGACGAGGCCACCTCCAACGTCGACATGCAGACCGAGACCGAGATCCTCCGCGACCTCTTCGCCCGCCTGGCCGGCCGCACCATCGTCTTCGTCACCCACCGGGTGCAGACGGCGGCGCTGGCCGACCAGATCGCGGTGATCACCGGGGGCGGGGTCGCGGCGGTCGGCACCCACGCCGACCTGATGCGCGACAACGAGATCTACCGCCAGCTCTACGGCGGCGGCGGGGCCCCCGACGACGGGCGGCGGCTCCGCGCCGTCCCCCAGACCTGACGCCGATGGCCGCCCTCCCGCAGAAGGCCGGCGCCGATGAGGACGCGCCGCCGAAGAACGTGATCCCGCTCCGTCTTCCCGACATGGACGACGACAAGCAGCCGGGGGCGCGCTTCGTCCGCCGCGCCGTGGGGTGGACGCTGGGGCTCCTGGCCGGGCTGGTGGTGGTGGGGCTGATCGTGTCCGCGCTGGTGAAGATGGACGTCACCGTGAAGACGGCGGGGACGCTGGAGCCGGTGCGGATCCACCCGGTGCGGGCGATGGAGGGGGGCGCGATCCGCGAGGTGCTGGTGGCCACCGGCGACACCGTCGAGGCCGGGGAGGTGGTCCTCCGCCTCGACACGCTGGGGCTGGCGACGCAGCTGGCGCAGCTGGAGGCGCAGCACCGCACCGCCGAGATCGACCGCCGCCGCTCGTCCAGCGCCGACCCGCTGGAGCGGGGGCAGGGCGCCGAGCGCGCGGCGGCCGCCCGGGCGCGCCTCAACTCGTCGCTGGCGGCGCTCCGGCAGCGGATGATCGAGTACGACCTGGGGACCAACCTCGACTCGCTGCTGGCGGCGCACCGCCCGGGGCGGCACGTGGCGCTCGACCAGGCGGTGGGCGAGGTGCGGGCGGCCGAGGCGGAGCTCCGCCTCTCGGGGCAGCAGATCGGGATGCAGGACCTGACGGCCTTCGACCGCGCCAAGCTCGACGCGCAGATGGACCAGCTGTCGGCCCAGATCCGCGCCACCCGCGAGCGGATGAACCGCCTGGAGGTCCGCGCCCCCATCGCGGGGGTGGTGCTGACGCAGGACATCGAGAAGCTCCCCGGGGTGGTGGTGGCCGAGGGGACGCCGCTGTTGGAGATCGCCGACCCGCGCGAGTGGCGGGTGGAGCTGCGCGTCTCGGAGCGCGACGCGCACCGGATCGAGATCGGCGACTCGGTGAAGGTGGAGGTGCAGGCCTTCGACCAGGACGAGCGCGAGCTCCTGGGCGGGCGCGTGGTCTTCGTCTCGGAGGAGCCGGTCTCGGCGGCGGCGTCGGGCGCGGCGGGGGCGGTGGCGGCCCCGGTGGTGGGCGCCGGCCAGTACCGCGTCCTCGCCTCCCTCGACCGGCGGCAGCTGGAGAACGGCGGCGAGAAGTTCCGCCGCGGCTACACCGTGCAGGGGAACGTGATCACCCGCTCGGGCCGCATCCTGACGCTGCTCTGGAACTATCTGACCGAGAAGCTGTCGTAAGGGGAAAGAAGTCCTGAGTCCTGAGTGCCCGGTCGGCCGGCTTCTTCGATGCGCCGGCTTCGGCGATGGGTCTCTCACAGGGGACACGGAGGGCACAGAGGGGTCCCGGTGGCGGCTCGGAGCCCTCGTGCCCCCTGTGAGAGAACTCAGCAGTTACTCAGGACTCAGGACTCGTCCCCAGAACATCCAGGCACTTGAAATCCGATATGACGAGCGGGCTTTCCGAGACGGACGTGGAGGGGCTTCCGGAGCGCCCGGCGTGGGTGCGCGAGGAGCTGGGCGGGGCGACGGGGAAGGGAATCCGGATCGCGGTGATCGACAGCGGGTGGGACCGCACCCGCGACGACCCGCGCGTCCTCCCCGGGATCGGGCTGGTCGACCCGGCCGACGACCTGGCCATGCTCCGCACCGACGACGACCACGACCGGGTGGGGCACGGGACGGCGTGCATCGACCTGATCCTCCGCATCGCGCCGGAGGCGGTGGTGACGCCGGTGCGCGTCTTCGGCAACGACCTCGAGACGTCGCCGGGGACGCTCCACGCGGCCATCGTCTGGGCGGTGGAGCAGGAGTTCGACGTGGTGAACCTGAGCCTGGGGACCACGCTGGAGGGGACGCTCCACCCCCTCTACGCGGCGTGCGAGAAGGCGCGGCGGAACGGGATCATGGTGGTGGCGGCGGGGCACAACACCCGCGAGTGGAGCTACCCGGCGATCTTCGAGAACGTCATCGGCGTCAGCGCCTCGCGCTTCGCCTCGCCCTTCGAGTACCGCTACCGCCCCGACGACGCGATGGAGTGCCAGGCGTGGGGGGTCGAGCAGCCCGTCCTCTGGCTCGGCGGCGCGCGCGTGGTCAAGCACGGCACCTCCTTCGCGGCACCCAACATCGCCGGGATCGTCGCCCTCTTCCTGGAGCGCCACCCGGGCGCCACCATCGAGCAGGTCCGCGACCTCCTGGCGAAGTACGCCATCGAGTAGCCCCGTCGCGGGGGCTGGGAACGAAAAGGTCTCACGCAGAGGAGCAGAGTCA
>DATACF010000594.1:0-2638 GCA_036259235.1 Longimicrobium sp.
GCCGCCTGCTCGGGGGTCGAGACCCCGAAGCCGACGGCCACGGGGACGTCCGTCTCCGCGCGGACGGCGGCGACCTCGGCCTCCAGCCCCGTCTTCAGCTCCTGCCGCGCCCCGGTGACGCCCGTGCGCGAGACGTAGTAGAGGAACCCCCGCGCCGCCCGCGCGATCTCGCGCACCCGGGCGGGCTTCGTCGTCGGCGCCACCAGCCGGACCAGGTCGAGCGGCGAGGCGTGGAAGAGCCCCTCCAGCGCGGGGTCGGCCCCCACGGGGAGGTCGGTCACCAGCACCCCCTGCGCCCCCGCCGCGGCGGCGTCGGCCAGGAAGCGGTCGACCCCGTAGCGGAGGATCGGGTTCAGGTAGGTGAAGAGGACGACCGGCGTGTCGAACTCGCGGCGGAAGTCCGCCAGCACCCGGAGCACCCAGGGGAGGTCGGCCCCCTGGGCGATGGCCTCGAACGACGACTTCTGGATGGTGGGGCCGTCGGCCAGCGGGTCGCTGAAGGGGACGCCCAGCTCGATCACGTCGGCCCCCTCCTCGGCCAGCATCGCCAGGACCGCGGGGGTGTCGGCGGGGGTGGGGTGCCCGGCGGTGACGTAGGGGACGAGCGCGGCGCGGCCGGCGGCGCGGGCGGCGGCGAAGGCCGCGCCCAGGGTCAGGGGCTCAGACGAAGTAGTCGCCGACATGGATGCCGTAGCGGTCGGGGTCGGTGGTCTTGATGATGGTGCGCGCCGGGCGTCCCGTGGCCGGGTCGGCCGCCGAGAGGTCGATCGTCGGCGGCGAGGCGATCGGGATCCCCATGGCGTCGTAGATCACCTTCACCACCGGCTGGTGGAGCGCCTCGGGGTTCGGGTTGGCGGCGACCACCACGGCCAGCTCGAACGAGTCGAGGATGACCACGCTCCCCACCGGGTAGATCCCCGTCATGCTGATGAAGGCCTTCACCACCAGCGGGTCGAACCCCCGCCCGGGGTTGTCGCGCATCTCCCGGAGCACCCGGTCCGGCGGCCAGGGCTGCGCCTGGTAGCTCCGCTTGGTGGTGGCCGCGTCGAAGGCGTCGGCCACGGCCACGATCCGGGGGAAGAGCGTGGGGTCGCGGGGGCGCATCGACCGGGGGTACCCCGTCTGGTCGACCTTCATGTGGTGCTCGTAGGCGATCAGCATCGAGCGGAGGGGGATCTCCGCCAGCCCGCGCATCTGGAAGAGCGAGAGGAGCCCCTCGGCGGGGTGCTCCTTGAGCTCCTCGAACTCCTCGGGGGTCAGCGGCCCCGTCTTGTTGATCAGCTCCCACGGCATCCGCACCTTCCCCACGTCGTGGAGGAGGGCGCCCAGCCCCAGCTCGTAGAGCTGGTGCTTGTCGAAGCCCAGCTTCTTCCCCAGCGCCACCGAGAAGATGCAGACGTTGACCGAGTGGGTGAAGGTGTACTCGTCGTAGTCGCGGAGCGTGGTGAGCCCCACGATGGAGGTCTCGTTGGAGAGGACCTGGTCGACGATCGACTGCACCGCGCGCTTGACCGGGCGGAGGCTCACCCCGCGCCCCATCCGGAGGCCCGTCATCACCTCGCGGGCCACCGCCACCGTCTGCGCGTAGGTGCGCTTGGCCTGGCGCTTGGCGTCGTCGTCGGCGAGGTCCTGGTCCTCGCGGTCGGGGGCGGCGGCGAGGTGGAGGACGGCGGTCCGCCCCAGCCGCTCCGAGAAGGCGCCGAAGGGGTCCTCGGCGTCGGGCTCGGCGTTGACCAGCGAGAGCATCGCCGTCCACTCGGCGGTCTCGACCCCGCGGAAGACCTCCACCTGCCCGATCCGGTGGCGCGAGAGGGCCCGCCCCACCGCGCCGAAGGTGGCGTAACTGGCCAGGTCGATCCGGAGCCGCACGTCGTTGACGAAGAAGAAGTCGCCCACGAAGCGGACCACGATGGCGTCCTCGCTCTCCAGGAGCGCCCGCGCGGCGGTCTCCAGGTCGGCCAGGGCGTTGACCACCGCCTGGTTCTCGAGGGGGTAGAGCTGGAGGGCCCGGAGCGCCGCGGCCAGCGCGAAGAGGAAGTCCCTCCCCTTCCGCTGGAGGTCGCGCTCGTCGGCCGAGAGCGCGGGGGAGGCGGCCCGGTGGAGCTCGGCGAGGGTGTCGGTCACGCGCGCACCGCCTTCAGCGCCCGCCCGACCGCGCTGCGGACGACGGGGTCGGGGTCGGCGGCGGCGGCGCCCAGGGCGCGCTCGGCCGCGGGGTGGCGGACGCGCCCCAGCGCCAGGGCGGCGCAGGCGCGCATCTCGGGGGCCTCGCGGCGCCCCAGCCAGTTCTTTCCATTGAGGACGCGGTCGAGGAGCGGCACCGCCTCGGCCCCCACCAGCCCGCCGTACGCCTCGAAGAAGGCGATCCGCTCGGTGAGGTCGGCCTCGCGGAGGCGCTTGGAGTCGATGGCCGCCTCCAGCTTGGCCCGCGCCGGGGTGTAGCGGAGCGACGAGAGCGCCTTCGCCGCCGCGATCCGCACCTCGCGCTCCCCGTCGTCGAGCGCCGCCTCCAGCGCCTCGGAGGCGGTGGGCGAGCGGAGCTCGGCGAGGGTCTCGATGGCGACCACCCTCAAGGACGCCTCGGGGCGGCGGAGGAGGCGCGCCACCTCGGTGGCGGCGGTGGTCACCCGGAGGCGCC
>DATACF010000595.1:0-4162 GCA_036259235.1 Longimicrobium sp.
GATGCGCGAGGACCTCCGCGGCAAGCCCGACTTCGAGATGCTGGCCGACATCGAGCGCGCCGGCAACGTCGTCATCGTCGGCTTCCGCCCCGAGGGCGCCGACCGCGGCGTCTCCGCGCGCGGCGAATCGCTGGTGCCGAAGGCCGAGGCCGGGCGCCGCGCCGACCACGTGCGGGGCCTCGCGAAGCGCGTCATCCACGAGTTCCGGCACATCCCCGCCATCGCCGTCGAGCTCCCCAACGCCCACGCCGCGCTGGCGCTCCGCCGCCTCCCGTGGGTCGACTACGTGCAGCCCAACCTCGGCACCATGACCACCGACCAGGAGGGCGGGCTCGACGCCGGGTGCGTTCCCCTCCAGGCGCAGACGGTCGGGTGGAACGTCAGCCGCGTCCGCGCCGACCAGGCCTGGTCGCAGGTCACCGGGACCAACACCCTCCTCCTGGTCCTCGACAACGGGCTCGACTTCTCGGGGCTCAACGGACAGCCGCTCGACGTCCTCAACGAGATCGGCTACGGGTGGTACAACTCCACCACGGCCCCCGACGACGCCTCGCACGGCACCCCGGTGCAGTCGGTGGCCGGCGCGCTGAACAACGGCGTCGGCGTCGTCGGCGTCGCCCCCGGCGCGCGGCTGAGCCACGGCGACATCTACCCCGGCGGGGTCAACCTCTCGTGGGAGTCGGCGGCCGCGCAGATCATCGACATGGCCAACGCGGCCACCAAGGTCATCACCATCAGCTCGTCGTCGAAGGGGACCTCGTCGACCCCGCCCAGCTCCTTCACCGCCCTCTACGACGAGATCCGGTCGGCGTACAACACCCGCGGGATGATCGTGGTGGCGTCGACGGGGAACCAGCAGGCCTCCAACATCTACTCCTTCCCCGCGGCGTATGCCGAGGTGGTGGGGGTGGGGGGCTCGGGGTACAGCGACGAGTACGTCTACAACAACTACGCGCCGGGGAACGTCGAGGTCTCGGCCCCGTCGACGGGGGTCCCCGGGATCTGCAAGGGCGCGGGAACGCAGGGGAGCTTCGAGGGGACGTCGTTCGGCACGCCGATGGTGGCGGGCGCCTTCATCCTCCTCCGCCAGAAGTTCCCCTCCGAGAGCAACGCGCAGCTCCGCGCGCGGCTCCGCAACACCGCCGTCCCCATGGCCGACTCGCGCAAGAGCGGCTCGGGGCGGATCGACGTCCTGGCGGCGCTCAACTACGTCCCCCCGGTGACGGTGACCATGACCGGGCCCAGCCTGGTGTCGACCCAGGGGAGCTACACCTGGACGGCCAACCCCTCCGGCGGGGCGGGGAGCTACGCCTACCGGTGGTACGAGAGCTGGGACGGGGTCAACTACTACGACACCGGCGTCACCACCAAGAGCTACAGCGGGTGGGTCTACGCGGGCGACCAGTTCTGGCTCCGCGTGGTGGTGACCTCGGGGGCGCAGCAGGGAAGCGCCACCAAGCGCGTCACCGGCCCCAGCGGCGGGTGCGGCCCCACCATCCAGAGCACCCCCTCCGAGCCCGGCGGCGAGTCCGGGGCGCGGATCATCCCCATCTGCTGAGCCGACCGTAGCGCCGGGTCCGTCTCGTCACCGGCGGACCCGGCCACCCCGAAGAAGTCCCATACCGTTTCGCCGGACAGGCGGTGCAGGGTCTCACGCGGAGACGCGGCGGGCGCGGAGGAGCTTCTCCGCGTCCTCCGCGTCCTCGGCGTGAGACCCGTTCCCTGGATGGAATGCGCGGAGCAGGCGCTCAAGAGGCATTCGCATCCGGGGGAGGAACGCCCGCGTTCCACCGTGGAACCATAGGCGGAGACGAGTATCGGAATCTTTTCGAAGAGGCCCCTTCGGTCCTTCCTCCCATCGATCCGCGTCCGCCTGCCGCGTCCGCGCCTACAAGCATCGCAAACGACGTTATCAGGAGGGCCGGCGCGGAAGCCGGCCCCTGCTCCATATCCCCCCGAATACGCAGCTGGCATGGCCTGGGGCGAGCACGAGACCCCGATTGCGGGCGAGATCGATCGCGCGATCCCATCCGGCATCGGGTACGGGCTTCGTGCTTCGAGGATCAGCCGGAGCCCGGGAGCGCCGCCCCGTCGCCGGTGACGGTGGCGATCGCGGCGCGGACGCGCTCCATGAGGGGCTCGGGGGTGGCCGCGGCGACGTCGGGGGCGGGGACGGGGGGGAGGAAGTGGACGTGGATGGTATGCGGGCGGATCCGCCACTGCCCGGGGGGCATGATCTCGTAGCTCCCCGTGACCGCCGTGGGGACGACGGCGACCCCGGACTCGATGGCGAGCATGAACGCCCCCTTCTTGAAGGGCTGGAGGCGCCCGTCGCGCGAGCGCGTCCCCTCGGGGAAGATGACGACGGCGCTCCGGTCGCGGCTGATCTTCTCGCCCGCCGCCCGGAGCGACTCGACGGCGCGCTCGCGGTTGGAGCGGTCGATGGAGACGTGCCCCGCCGCCTTCCACGCCGGCCCGAAGAGGGGGATCCGCTCCAGCTCCTTCTTGGCGACGAAGTGGTACGGCACCTCCAGGACCGCCGCGATGGCGAAGACGTCGAACCAGGAGACGTGGTTGGCCGCGACCACCTGCGCCTCGCCGGGGCGGACGTTCTCCATCCCGTGCGTCACCACCGGGCATCCGCTGGCCCAGACGATGGAGCGCGCCCACCGCCGGGTGACGTGGACGTACCACTCCGCGCCGCCCCGCCCCAGGAGCGACGCCACGATCGCCGCCGAGCCCCAGAAGACGGTGGCCGCCACCACCACCAGCCCCGTCCACACGGTCCGGATCACGCCCTCTCCTCCTCGCCGAAGTGCAGGTAGCCGTGGAGCCCCAGCGGCCGGCGGTGCCCCTCGGCGTCGACGAACCACACCCCGTCGCCCCCCGCCACCCGCCCCACGCAGGCGAGCGGGACCCCGAAGGTCCGCGCGAAGTCGTCCGCGTGCGGCTGGACGGCGCCGATCGCCGCGGTGAAGCAGAGCTCGTAGTCCTCGCCCCCCGCCAGCGCCAGCCGCCGCGCCGCCTCCTCGGACCCCGCGTGCCGCGCCGCCGCCGGGTGGACGGGGACCAGCTCGGGGGGAAGGAGGATCGCCACCCCGCTCGCCGCCGAGAGGTGCCCCGCGTCGCCCGCCAGCCCGTCGGAGAGGTCGACCATGGCGCGCGGGAGCCCCCGCTCGGCCAGCCAGAGCGCCTCGCGCGTCCGCGGCGCGGGCGCGGCGAAGCGCTCCCGCGCCTCGGGGTCGGGCGAGCGCGCCAGCGTCAGCTGCTGGACGCACGCCGCCGCGGCGCCCAGGAGCCCCGTCACCCACACCTCGTCGCCCACGCGGGCGCCGGAGCGGAGGACGGGGCGCGGGCACTCGCCGACCACGGTGACGTCGACCACCAGCGGCCCCGAGGTCCGCGCCACGTCGCCCCCCAGGAGCGCGCCCCCCACCGACGCCGCCGCCCGCCGCACGCCGTCCATCACCTCCTCCGCGTTCCGCCCCGCGTCGCCGCGCGGGAGGGCGAGCGAGACGAGGACGCCGACCGGGCGCGCCGCCACCGCCGCCAGGTCGCTGAGCGCCGCCGCCGCCGCGCGCCACCCGATCTCGCCGAAGGAGAGCCAGTCGCGCCGGAAGTGCACCCCCTCGACCGACATGTCCACGGAGAGCGCGATCCCGTCGCCCGCCACCACCGCGCAGTCGTCCCCCGGCCCCACGCGCACGTCCGAGCGCGCGGCCGGGTGCCGCGGGAGGAAGCGGCGGATCAGGTCGAACTCGCCGCCCTGTCCTAAGCGGATGGACGCGTCGGAGATGGCGCTGACCCCGTTCAGGAGGTGAGTACGATGGATCGGGCGAAAATACCCGTTTCCCCTCCCCAGTGCGAGCCCCGCGCCGTCTCCTCCGCTCCCGCCGCGAAGACGGGCTCCCTTTTTGGCCTCTCACAGGGGGCGCAGGGGGCGCGGAGGAGCTTCGGAAGCGACGGAGCCCCTCTGTGTCCTCCGTGCCCCCTGTGAGAGGCCCGCAGTTCAGCGATGCTCGAGAGCCTGTCTGATAAACCCCGGCGGCAGGTGCGAAGTGAACGGAGTGAGAGTAGGTTGAGGAGAAGGTCGAGAAAGAGCCTACTCCATCGGATAAAGCAATGAGCTACCACTTTCGGCCGTACGAGCAGGACCAGTTGT
>DATACF010000596.1:0-1958 GCA_036259235.1 Longimicrobium sp.
GGAGGCGCTCTCGTTATTCTCCCGATCCGCCTACGAGCGCGGCGGAGGAGGCGCGGCCGTGTCGGCGCTCGCGGGAGGGGGAGCGTCCGGGCGGGGGCGCGGGAGGACGGCGGCGGGGTCCTGGCGCCAGTACATGACGCCGGGGGAGAGGTAGCGCAGCGCCCCGCCCCGCTCGGGGACCACCAGGGCGAAGCTGAGGACGATCCGCGTGGGGCCGTGGAAGGCGCGGAGGTAGCCGCCGACGTCGACCCAGGCGGTGTCGCCGCGGACGCGGAGGCGCTCGCCGAGCGGGCGGCGGACGTAGCTGCGCCCCTCGGCGTCGGCGGAGATGGCGAAGAGCTCGACGTTCTCGGGGACGCGCCCGCCGCGGACGAGGAAGGCCACCGAGTCGGCCACCGCACCGTCGGGCGTCAGCGGCTCCAGGCGGGGGGCGTAGCGCGCGCCGCCCAGGAGGTAGTCGCGGTAGATCGCCGGGTCGACGTCCGTCATGATCAGCATCCGCGGCACCAGCGGCGAGAGGGCGTCCCAGTAGCCGGGGTTGACGGTGTGGAGGTACACGTACCGCTCGTTGAGGGCCTCGGCCACCTCCGGCGTGTAGTGACCGAAGGGGAAGGCGAAGTCGGGCGCGGCGTCGGCGCCGGTGTGCTCCTCCAGGACCGCCGGCGAGCGGGCCATCGAGCCGCCGACCTCCGTCCCCGACGCGGGGAGGGAGCGGTGCTCCCAGCCGTGCGCGGCCACGCGGTGCCCGGCGCGCGCCAGCCGCTCCACGTCGGCCGCGGTGAGGAAGCGGTCGCTCTCGGCCCGCGTGCGGCCGGGGATGACGAAGAAGATCCCCCGGAAGCCGTGGCGCTCCAGGACCTCGGCGACGCGCACGTGGTCGCGGTGCCCGTCGTCGAAGGTGAGGATCACCTGCCGCCCGCCGCCGTCGGCCGGGAGCCGCGCGTCTTCGGGGAAGACGGAGCGGAAGCCGTGCTCCTTCAGGAAGCGGAGCATCGCCTCGAACGCCGCGTAGCTCTCGGTGAGGTTCCCGTCCCCGGGCTCCGGCGCGTCCTTGAAGTAGTGCCACGCGAGGACGGGGATGCCCCCGCGGACGGGCGCGTCGCGATTCGCGCGCTGCGCCTGGAGCGGCGCCGCGAAAACGAGGAGCGCGACGGCGGCGAGGACGCGGCGGTACGAGCGGGATCGGGACATCCGGATCGTGGAGCGGGAGGATGGATCGATGGAACGGCTGATCTTACCCCGGCGCACCCCGGCGACGCCAGAACGCCCCCGCGCCAGGGCCGGCGCGGGGGCGTTCGGAGGATCGGACCGGTCGGAGACGCGCGCGCCCCTACTCGCTGCTCCCGTAGGTGCCGACGATCAGCGGCGTGCCGGAGGGCTTCGGGAGCCCGCCCTCGGGCTCCTCGGTGACGGCGATGGCGCGCAGCCGCTCCGGGGGGAGGGGGTAGGTGGCCTCGACCATGGCGTGCCCGCCGCGGTCGCTCTTGAAGGTCCCCGCGCCCACCGGCCCCTCCGGCGTCACCAGCCAGAGCTGGTAGTCGCGCCCGGGCTTCAGCGCCGGGAGGTTGTGGGCGAAGAAGGTCCAGCGGTGCGTGGCCACGTTCCAGAACATCCGCCCCGAGGGAGCCCGCGCGTCGTTCGACGCCAGGTCGATCACCTGCACCCCGGGGTCGGAGACCGCCGCCAGCCGCTGGTCGCGCTCGCCCAGGGTCTGGAGGAGCGCCACCCGCTCCCGCTCCAGCGCCGTCACCCGCTCCGCGAGCGCGTCGTAGCGCCCGCGGAGCGACCACGCGTACGCCCCCGTCGCGATCAGCAGCGCCAGCGACGCCGCCGCCGCCATCCACCCCACCCCGCCGGCGCGCGTCCGCGTCCGCCGGGCGCGGTCGATGGGGACCACCTCCGCCGCCGTCGCAGGCGGGACGGGCGCGACGGCGGGCGCGGGACGGGGCGCCGGGATC
>DATACF010000597.1:0-3882 GCA_036259235.1 Longimicrobium sp.
GGCGCCCGCGCCCCCGGCGGCGGAGGCCGATGCGCCGGCGGGGGTCTCCATCGGGCTCGACCGGGGCGAGGTGCGGGTGGTCTTCACCGACGCCGCCGAGGGGCTGGTGGTCCGCACCCGGCTGGTCGACGGCCGGCTCGCCGAGGTGACGGCCTCGGGGGCGGCGGCGAAGGCACGTTTCCGCACCTCGCCGGGTACCATCGAGGTGGCCGGCGCCGGGGCGGGCGAGGTGACCGTGGGGCTCCCCCGCGGCGCCCGCACGGCCACGGTGGAGGTCGACGGCCGCGTGGTCGCCGCCAAGGAGGGCGCGTCGCTCCGTTCCTCCGGCGGCGAGCCGGTCTTCCGCGTGGGGAGCTGACCGCGAGGCGCCCCCGGCGTCCCGCACGGTCCCGGCTCCCCGACAGGTCACTCACATCATGCTGGCAGCCTTCGCGCTCGCGCTCCTTTCGGCCACGGCCCTCCCGGCGGCCCCCGACACCACGTGGGGGTCGATCCGCGGCGTGGTGACCAGCGAGCCCACCGGGCGCCCGGTCGCGCTGGCGATCGTGGAGGTCCAGAGCGGGGCGCGGACCCTCCAGACCACTTCCGACAGCACCGGCGCCTACCGCCTCCACTTCGTGGAGCCGGGGCGCCACGGCGTGCGGGTGCGCCACCTCGAGCACCTGGCCTCCGACGAGATCGTCGTCCTCGTCCCCGCGCGGGGCGAGGTGGTCCTCGACGTGGCCCTCGTCCACTCTCCCCCCGTCCTCGACACCCTCTCGGTCTCCACCGGAGAGCCCGGCGGCCCCTCGGTGGCGGCCGGCGACCGCGAGGAGACGCTGGTCGACATCGCCTCCATCCAGGACGGCCCCGTCGACGGCCTCCCCCAGCCGGGGGAGCTCGACGGCGAGCCGGGCGACGGCGAGGCGCTCCTGGTCCGCGGCTCGGCGGCCGACCTCAAGCTCGTCCTCCTCGACGGCGCCCCGGTGTACGCGCCCTTCCACATGGGGGGCCTCATCGAGAGCTTCGAGCCCGCCCTCCTGGGCGGCGCGCAGCTCTACCTGGGGGGCGCCCCGGCGCGCTACGACGGGGGGATCTCGTACGTCCTCGACCTCGCCACCCGCCGCGGGAACCCCGAGCGGCACACCGCCACCGGGGCGCTCGACATGCTCTCCGGGCGGGCGCGGGCCGAGGGGCCGCTCTGGGCGGGGGCCAGCTACCTGGCCGCCGGGCGCACCGTCCACGGGGGGAGCGTCCCGGTCCTGGAGGGCGAGCCCTTCCCCTACGACTACGAGGACGCCCTCCTCCGCCTCGACGCCCGCCTCACCGACCGGGTGTCGCTGGCGCTGACGGGCTTCGCCAATGCCGAGGGGGTGCGGGTCGACACCCTGCCGTGGCGCGAGAACTTCGCGCGGTGGGCCAACCAGGCCGGCTCCCTCCGCCTCCGCGCCCCCCTCCTGGGGGCCGACGGCGAGCTGACGGCGGCGGTCTCGGGGTTCGACGCGTGGGTCCCCACCTCCGGCGGGACGCGGAGCCTCCTCCTGGAGGCGCACACCCGCCGGGCGCGGGTGGGGCTCGACCTCGTCCGCCGCGCGGCCGGGGTGCGGCTCCGCTACGGGGCCTCGCTCGACCGGCAGTGGATCCGCCACCGCGCCCTGGAGCGCGGCGAGGGGCGGGGCGACGAGCTGATGGACACCCGCTCCTCCGGGACCGGGGGCGGGGCGTACCTCGACGCCGACTGGCAGGCGTCGCGGCGGCTCAAGCTCCGGGGGGGGATGCGGGCCGACCTCTTCCGCCCGGGGCCGCTCACCTTCTCGCCGCGGGCGTCGGCCACCTGGCTCCTCACCGAGCGGGCGGCGCTCACGCTGGCGGGGGGGCGGTACCACCAGTACGTCCGCGTGGTCAACCGCTTCCCGATCGACATCGGCATCCCCAGCATCGCCGACTCGCTCCGCATCCCCACCCTGCTGGAGGTGGCGAGCGCCGACCACCTCTCGCTGGCCCTCGACCAGGAGCTCGCCGACTCGCTCCGGCTGGGGCTGGAGGGGTACTACAAGCGTTTCCAGGACATCCCCGACCCCGAGGAGGTGGGGACGTACAACTCGGGGCTCGACCTCTGGGTCCGGCACGCCAAGGGCGGGGTGTCGGGGTGGCTGGGGTACTCGCTGGCGTGGGCGTGGTCGGCGCGCGACGGCACGGGGCGCGAGAACCGCTTCTCGGGGCGGCAGATCCTCTCCGGGGGGATGAGCGGGGCGCTCCGGCGGGCGAAGGTGGAGGTGCGGGTCTCGTACGGGGCGGGGCTCCCGTACACCTCGCTGAGCGGCGACCGGATCTCGGGGTCGGCGGTGAGCCCGGGCGGGCTGGACTCCGAGACCCCGTCGACCCCCTCCGACGGCTTCGGGCTCGAGGACCAGGCGCCGCTGGCGGCGATCAAGCCCGAGCGCTTCCTCCGCCTCGACGCGCAGCTCTCGCACACCTGGACGCCGCGGGTGGCGAGCCGGGAGACGGCGCTGACGCCCTACTTCCGGGTGATGAACGCGCTCGACCGGCGGGACGCGCTCTTCTACCGGTACCGGCCGAGCGGGGCGGGGGAGGCGGAGCCGGTGGCGACGCTGCCCGTCCTGCCCGTGTTCGGGCTGGAGTGGACGTTCTGACCGGGGCTCGCCGGTAGGCGCGGCCGGTTTCTGGGCAGGGTCCAGATCTGCTACAAACGTTCGACGCCCCCCTCCGTGGTCCGCGGAGCGGGGCGTCGGTGCGTCCGGCGGGCTCGGTCGTGGGGGAGGATCGGCAACGGCAACGGCGAACGACGTCTCTGGGCATGTCCCTCCGCTGCGCTCCGGGCCGGGCTGCGGGCGCCGTAGGAAACGATACTACCGTTTCCAACGGCGCGAAGCCCCTGGCGGACTCCATGCTCCGTCGTCGTCTTCTCCGATCGCGATCCCCTGCGCATTCCCCCCCGCCAGGGTCTTCGCCCTTCGGGCCCGCATCCCTCATGCAACGGCATGCGACGGCGCACGATCTTCCGCCCTCCGCGCACGATCTTCCGGGCGCGCCGGCGCCTTCCCGGGCGACGCACCCCCCCTGATCCCCGCGGTTCCCCACGCGCTCCGATCCCATCCCCTGGCCCGATCCCACCGTTCCCATCCGGACGCGGCAACCGCGACGCCCCAAAACGCGCGGTCGGGTGCTGCGAAACGCAGCATCGCGGCGGGGGGGAGACACGAAGGGCCCGGACCGCCGCCGGTCCGGGCCCCCTCGTGTTCGCGCCTGTCTCGGGGTACCGCGGGGGAGGCTTAGTTGCCGCCCGCGATCAGTCCGCCGCGCGAGACGCCCGTCGTGTCCGACTCGGTCGTGGTGCTGCCCCCCGTGCTCGTGGGGGCGGGGTCGTTCGAGTTGTTCCCGCCCGCGATCAGCCCGCCCTCCTCGTAGCTCGGGGCGGTCGGGGCGAGCGGCGTATCGGCGTCCGAACCACAGGCGGTCAGGGCGCTCACGGCGGCGACGGCGATGACGAGGCGCGACCAGCGGTACATCTTTTCCTCCTTGCTGGGATTTGACTTGCCCCGTCGGAAACTCAAGAAGCGTGCCTGATCCCGCTCACGAGTCCGCCGCCATTATGGCGTGAAGGGCGCGTCCGCCCCGGTCCGTACCCCCCGGAAAAAGGTTCGGTTCCCGGAACGCCGGTTCCGTTACCGGATCGATTCCAGCCGCCACGCGACGTCGCGCGCGAACCCCTCCATCCCCAGCGAATCGAAGAGGTCGCGGGCCCGCGCGTAGGCGTCGCGCGCCTCCGCCGCCCGCCCCGCCGCCTCGTGGAGCGCCGCCGTCTCGCGGAGCGTCTCGGCGCGCTCCAGCGAGGGCTCGCTGGCCAGCTCCAGCGCGCGGCGGAGGTGGCCCGCGGCGCCC
>DATACF010000598.1:0-7730 GCA_036259235.1 Longimicrobium sp.
GGCGCACTCTCCGCGCTCGCCGTGAACTTCGTGGCCCGCGCGCCCCAACGCTGGGACACATACGTCGCAGTCACCGTCTGCGGCTACTCGACGAGGTTCCGAGCCCTCTCAAGGCGGGAAGCGGGATGAACGGGCGACGTCGTATCCGCCGGAGCTGCGTCGATCGACACTGGCGGGGAGACGCGATCGGGAGGGTGGAGAGAGTATTGTGCGAGGGCGGGCGAGGGGCTTCACACGTTGTGAAGATTGTTGGAGGATCTAAGAAAACCCGCATGAACGCTGGATTCTCGCAGGTGTGTTATAAATGTTGTGGGGCTGGATAAGCATTCACAGCTTGTTAAATCTGTTGAGCACGGGCCGAGATACACCTGTCGACGGCGCTCCCCTGGAGCTGCCGAGGACGACGACCACCCGATCCGCGGCCGACCTGGGTGGGAGGGAAGGGGTGTGGAAAGCCGAGGGGACTTCTCCACAGATTTCCACGGCGTGAGTTTACATAACACATCTTATACGAAGTGGTATGTAGGGTGCAGCCTGCGGCGTTTTCCACACTCCCAAGGAGCCACGCATGGCGCGCGCGATCTGGAAAGGCAGCATCAGCTTCGGTCTGGTCAGCATCCCCGTCGGGCTGTTCACCGCCAACTCCAGCGACGAGGTCAGCTTCCGGCAGCTCGACCGCCGCAACCTCGCCCCGATCGGATACAAGAAGTACAACAAGGAGAACGGCGAGGAGGTCCCGGCCGAGGAGATCGTGAAGGGGTACGAGTACGAGTCGGACCGCTACGTCCTGATCTCGGACGAGGACCTGCGCCGCGCCAACCCCGAGAAGACGCAGACGGTCGAGATCACCGACTTCGTCGACCTCGACCAGATCCAGCCCACGTACTACGACAAGCCGTACTACCTGGGCCCGCTGAAGAAGAACTTCAAGGCCTACGCCCTCCTCCGCGAGGCGCTCAAGCGCTCCGGGAAGGTCGGGATCGCCAAGGTCGTCATCCGCTCGCGCGAGTACCTGGCCGCCGTCATCCCCCAGGACTCCGTCCTCCTCCTCGAGATCCTCCGCTACCCGTACGAGATCCGCGGCACCGACGACCTGGAGCTCCCCGGCGAAGACCTGGCCGAGCTGGGCGTCACCGACCGCGAGCTGGCGATGGCGCAGGTGCTCATCGACGGGATGACCAGCGAGTGGGACCCGTCGAAGTACACCGACAGCTACCGCGACGACCTGATGGCGCTGGTGCAGAAGAAGATCGAGAGCGGCCAGACGGAGGTCCTCGACGACACCCCCGTCCCCGACGCCGAGGAGGCGCGCACCGACGTCATCGACATCATGTCGCTCCTCAAGCGGAGCGTCGAGGCCACCGGACGCACGGCCATCGCCGCCGACACCGCGTCGAACGCCTCCAGCTTCCTGGACGACGACGAGGACGATTTCGACCTCCCCGCGCCCCCGGCGCGGAAGCCCGCCGCGAAGAAGGAGAAGCCGGCCGCGGCCAGGCCCGCCCCCGCCCCGGCCGCCGCCCCCTCCGGGAAGCCGAAGCCGGCGGCGGCCACCGCCAAGCCCAAGCCCCGCAGCCGCAAGTCGGCCTGAGAACGCGAGATCGGCCGCCCTCACCGGGGCGGCCGACTCGCTTCGGACCCTCCGCGGCGCACCTTCGCCCGTCTCCCTCTCCGGAATCGGCCGCGCATAGTCCGCGAAGGCGGACTTCGTGCCGTTCCAGCCCCCGGTTTCAACCGGGGGAGCGAGCCCGAGGACGCGCTCCCACCCCTCCCGACGAACCGAGATCCTCCCCCCTCGATCCGCGAATCACGGACGCCGACCACGCGCGCCCGATCCGCCGCCGTTGCGCTCCGGCCGCGGATCTCCCACCATAGTGCCCGATCCTTGCACAAAAGGGCCGGTCGTCTCCCGCGCACTGTCCACATGAGGGGCGCAAGGTTGACATAAGAAGCCGCGAAGGCGCGGTTCCACTCTGGGCAAAGGACGATACGGCGCGTGGGCCTCCAGGAATACCACCGGAAGCGGGACTTCGACGTCACGGGCGAGCCGAAGGGCGAAGAGCACGACTCGGGGCCGGTGCTGGCGTTCGTCATCCAGAAGCACGCCGCCAGCCACCTCCACTACGACTTCCGCCTGGAGCTCGACGGCGTCCTGCTCAGCTGGGCGGTGCCGAAGGGTCCCAGCCTCGACCCGTCGGTCAAGCGCCTCGCCGTCCACGTCGAGGACCACCCGGTGGAGTACGGCGACTTCGAGGGCGTCATCCCCCGCGGCGAGTACGGCGGCGGCACCGTGATGCTCTGGGACCGCGGCGCCTGGGTCCCCGACGGCGACCCGCGCAAGGCGTATCGCAAGGGCGATCTCAAGTTCCGCCTCGAGGGCGAGAAGCTGCGCGGGGCCTGGCACCTGGTCCGCTCGCGCCGCGCCGGCGACGACGGCGGCAAGGAGCAGTGGCTCCTCTTCAAGGGCTCCGACGAGCACGCGCGGGCCGAGTCGGAGGAGGTCGTCACCGAGACCGAGCCCAGGAGCGTCAAGACCGGCCGGACCATGGAGGAGATCGCCGCCCAGGCCGACGACGTCTGGCACTCCAACCGCCCGCCCAAGGGCGCGAAGACCGCCCGCGAGCAGCTGGCCGCCGTCGCCCGCGCCGCCCGCGAGAAGGCCGCCGCGGCCGAGAAGGACACAGACAAGCCCGCCGGGAAGCAGACGGCGAAGACCTCCAAGACGAAGACGACGAGCGACGCCGTGGCCCCCTCCCCCGCCGACCTCCCCGGCGCCCGCAAGGCGCGCCTCCCCGCCGAACTCCTCCCCCAGCTCGCCACGCTGGAGGACGAGGTCCCGCCCGGGAAGGAGTGGCTGCACGAGATCAAGTTCGACGGCTACCGCTTCGTGGTGACGCTGGAGAAGGGGCGCGCGCGGATGCTCACCCGCAAGGCCAACGATTGGACCTCCCGCTTCCCCGGCTTCGCCCAGCGCTTCGCCGGCCTCCCCGCCAGGAGCGCCGTCCTCGACGGCGAGCTGGTGATCATGGGCCCGGGGGGCGTCACGAGCTTCCAGCTCCTCCAGAACGTCCTCAACAACGGGCGCGAGGACGAGCTGGTCTTCTACGCCTTCGACCTCCTCCACCTCGACGGCTACGACCTCCGCGGCGTTCCCCTCCTCCAGCGGAAGGAGACGCTCCGGGCGCTCCTGGCCGGCCTCGCGGCGAACGGCCCGATCCGCTTCAGCGACCACGTGGTCGGGAACGGGAAGGCGTTCCTCCAGCAGGGGTGCCGGATGGGGCTGGAGGGGATCATCTCGAAGCGCGCCGACAGCCACTACACCAGCAAGCGCACCCGCGACTGGCTCAAGGTCAAGTGCCAGCGCCGCCAGGAGTTCGTCGTCGGCGGCTACACCGAGCCCAAGGGGTCGCGCACCGGCTTCGGCGCCCTCCTGGTGGGCGTCTACGAGGGCGACCGGCTGGTCCATTCCGGGAAGGTGGGGACCGGCTTCGACGACGCCACCCTCCGCGAGCTGCTGAAGCGGATGCGCCCGCTGGAGACGGAGAAGTCCCCGTTCGCCGACTTCGGCCAGCGGCGGACGCCGGCCGGGGTGCACTGGCTCCGCCCCGAGCTGGTGTGCGAGGTGGCCTTCACCGAGTTCACCGAGGAGGGGATCCTCCGCCACCCCACCTTCCAGGGGATCCGCGAGGACAAGCCGCCCCGCGAGGTGGTCCGCGAGGAGCCGGGCGGCGCCCCCTCCCCCGCCCCGCGCGCGAAGGCGAAGGCGGCCGCGGACGAGGCGCTCGCCGACGGCGGGAGCGCGCCCCCCACCCGCGGGCGCTCGGCGCGCGCGGCCCCGCCCCCGTCCACGCAGAGCCGGCGCGTCCGCGGGCGGGGGGGCGCGGGCGACGCGGAGGTGGCCGGGGTGCGGATCTCCAGCCCCGACAAGCTCCTCTACCCCGAGCTGGGGATCACCAAGCTCGACCTGGCGCGCTACTACGAGGCCATCGGCGAGTGGATGCTCCCCCACGTGGGAGAGCGCCCGCTGACGCTGGTCCGCTGCCCCGACGGGGTGGCCGGCCAGTGCTTCTACCAGAAGCACGGCGACCAGCACTTCGTCGAGCAGATCGGCCGCGTCCAGATCGCCGAGAACGACGGCGACGTGAAGACCTACACCTACGTCGACAACGTGGCGGCGCTGGTGGGGATGGTGCAGATGGGGGTGCTGGAGCTGCACACCTCCAACGCGCGGATCGACGACTTCGAGAAGCCCGACCGCTTCATCATCGACCTCGACCCCGCCCCGGACGTCCCCTGGGCGCGCACCGTCGCCGCGGCCTTCCAGGTCCGCGACCGGCTGGAGGAGCTGGGGCTCAAGAGCTGGGTGAAGACGACGGGGGGCAAGGGGCTGCACGTGGCCGTCCCCCTGGCGCGGAAGCACACGTGGGACGAGGTGAAGGAGTTCTCGAAGCAGCTCTCCGCCGACCTCTCGGCGCGGAGCCCGGGGCAGTACATCACCAAGAGCACGCTGTCGAAGCGAAAGGGGAAGATCTTCCTCGACTACCTCCGCAACGGCCGCGGCGCCACGGCGATCTCGGCGTACTGCGCCCGCGCCAAGCCCACCGCCGCGGCTTCCGTCCCCATCACCTGGGAAGAGCTGACGCCCTCGCTCCGCACCGACGACTTCACGCCGGACGCGGTGATCGCCCGGCTCAAGCGGATGAAGGTCGACCCCTGGAAGGGCTTCTACCGCTCCCGCCAGACGCTGACGAAGAAGGCGAAGGAAGGCGTGGGGATGAAGTAGGGGAACAGCAACTGCGAATCTCACACAGAGACACAGAGGCACAGAGGAAAACCCGCAGTTCCTCTGTGCCTCTGTGCCTCTGTGTCTCTGTGTCTCTGTGTCTCTGTGTGAGACCTATGGAGAGTCGGGAACGCGGATCAGCCGGCCTCGAGCCACGCGACGGCCGACGCGCGGTCTGGGAAGAAGCGGAACGTCGCGCTCCGGCTCGCCTCGTGGGCGAAGTCCTGGAACGGGCCCGAGTGGACGGACGGGTCCGGAACCACGACCGCCATCCGGAGCCCGTACTGCGTCAGCTTCTGCACCATCGCCCCCGCCACCCCGGTGCTGAGGTCGAAGAACGCGGGCGGGAGCGCGCCCTCGTCCGCCAGCAGCGCGCGCTCCCCGCTCTCGATGCACGCGACGACGGCGGCCGACGGGTCGAAGGCGCCGGCCGGCGGCGACGGAAGCTCGAAGTAGCTCATCGTACGATCACGGTTCACGGGAACGGGAAAACGAGAAAGCCCCGCGGCGCGCGGGGCTTCTCTTTCGAACGGCGACGGCGTCCGCGCGATGTGCGTCTCAGTTCGTCCGGTACCGCCGGCTCACCTCGTCGAGCCGGGCGCGCTCCTCGGGGGTCAGGGACGAGAGCCCCTGCGCCGAGATCTTGTCGAGGATGCGGTCGACGTCGTCGAGGAGCTCGCGCTCGGCGCGGGCGGTGCGCCCGGCGGCCGCCGCCGGCGCGGGGGCCCTGGGGGCCGGCGCCGCCGCCTGCTTCTTCGGCGACCAGGGGACGAGCGCCCGCTGCTGCGTCTTCGCCGTCTTCCGGCGCGACGGGACGTCGCCCCAGGCGTTCGGCGCCCACGGGCTCTTGAGGTAGAGGAAGGCCACCACGAAGCCGCCCAGGTGCGCCAGGTGCGCCGTCCCGTCGCCCGCCACGCTCATCGCGCTGAAGAGCGAGAAGAACCCCATCGCCACCACCAGCCAGAGGATGCGGATGGGGAAGAGCCCCAGGAAGCTCACCTCGTCGTCGGGCCAGAACACCGCCCACGCCATCAGGAGGCCGTTGATGGCCCCCGACGCCCCCACCACCCACCCGCCCGGGTCGAGGAGGGTGATCAGCGAGAAGAGCGCCCCGCCCAGCGCCGCCACCAGGTAGAAGCGGAAGAACGCCCGCCCCCCCCACCGCTCCTCCAGCCGCGGCCCGAAGAGGTAGAGGGCGAACATGTTGAAGAACCAGTGGAAGACCCCGGCGTGCACGAACGCGTACGTCAGCGCCGTCCACGGCCGCACCAGGACCCGGCGCGGGTCGAGCGCCAGCCAGTCGTAGACCAGCGACGTGGGGACCCGCCCCAGCTGGAGGACCAGCATGGCGCCGAAGACGGCGGTGTTGGCGATCAGGAGCCGCCGCACCCAGGGGGTGACGTGGCTGCTGAACGGGGACGCGCTGTACGAGCCGGGATAGGCCATGGACCGCGAAAAGCTCCCGTGGGCGGACGAAGGCGGCGCCGGAGACCGGGACGCCGCCTTCCGTGAATCTAACACATCCTGCAAGCCGCGGAATGTTACCCGACCGCGAGCCGGACGATCCGCTCGCAGAGCTCCGGGTAGTCGATCCCCGCCGCGGCGGCCGCCTTCGGGAGGAGCGACGTCGCCGTCATCCCGGGGAGGGTGTTGGCCTCCAGGCAGAAGAGCTGCTCCTTGGCCAGGATGAAGTCGATCCGGGCGTACCCCTTGAGCTTCAGCACCCGGAAGGCCCGCAGCGCGTACGCCTGCATCTGCGCCACCACCTCCTCCTCCAGCGGCGCCGGGCAGAAGTACTCCGTCATCCCCGGCGTGTACTTCGAGTGGTAGTCGTAGATCCCCTTCTTCGGCCGGATCTCCACCGGCGGGAGCGCCTGGTCGCCCAGGATTCCCACGGTGAGCTCGCGCCCCTTGGCGAAGCGCTCGATCATCACCTCGGTGTCGAACTGCGCCGCCGCCCCCACCGCCTCCGGGAGCTCGGTGGGCTCGTTCACCACCGCGATCCCCACGCTGCTCCCCTGGCGCGAGGGCTTCACGATGCAGGGGAAGCCGATCAGGTCCTCGATGGTGTCCGGGTCGTACGCGAAGTCCGGCGCCCGCGCCACCCGCCACGGGAGCGTCGGCACCTGGGCGTCGCGGAGGAGCCGCTTGGTGACGTCCTTGTCCATGGCGATCCCCGAGCCCAGCGGCCCGGTCCCCGTGTACCTCACCTTCAGGAGCTGGAGGAGCGCCTGGATCGTCCCGTCCTCCCCCGCCCCGCCGTGGAGCGCCAGGAAGGCCACGTCGGCGCTTCGCAGCCGCTCGATCTGGGCCAGGTCCATCGGGTCGAGGGCGTCGGACAGGTCGGCCGGGGGGGCGGCGTGCACCCCTTCCGGGAGGAGGTCGCCCTCCCGGTCCTTGGCGATGAAGCCCCGCGCCGTGTCGATCGTCCACACCTCGTGCCCGCGCCCGCGCAGCGCCTTCACGATCCCCAGCCCCGACGCCAGCGACACCTCGCGCTCGGCGCTCGTCCCCCCCATCAGCACGGCGATCTTCATCCGTTCCCTCTTCCGGTTTGGTCGCTCTGGAACCCCGCGCGCGCACACGCACGATCTGTACGCGGAATCTTCATCGTCCGGGCTCGGCGCGGCAACCGGGGACGGCTACGGCAACCGCGACGACGTCTCTGGGCATGTCCCCGCTGCGCGGGGCCGGGCTGCGGGCCGCGTAGGAAACGATACTACCGTTTCCAACGCGGCGAAGCCCCTGGCGGACTCCGCGCCTCGCCACCGCCCGATCGGATCGCCGTCCCCTTCGCATTCCCCCCCGCCAGGGTCTTCGCCCTCCGGGCCCGCATCCCTCATGCAACGGCGTCGGCGGCGGCGGCTTTCTCGCGCCAGCGCGGACCGACGCCGCATGCCTCGGGCTCCGCGCGCCCCCCTCCCCCCGCACGAGGTGAGCGTGCGGG
>DATACF010000599.1:0-7482 GCA_036259235.1 Longimicrobium sp.
GCCCGCCGAGCTGGCTCACCAGCGCGCGCCCGCCGCCGGAGAGGGCGTCGTGGAGCGAGGCCGAGAGCGCGGTCAGCTCCTCGGAGTGCGAGAGGCGGCGCGCCTCGTCCTCCATCGCCTCCTCCTCGCCGGGCTTCAGCGCCGCCGCCTCGATCTCGTCGGCCTGGAAGCGCAGGTAGTCGGCGCGCTGCAGCGCCTCGCGGCGGCGCTGCTCCAGCGCCTCGCTCTCGCGCCGCGCCCCGGCGAGGGCGGCGTGCGCGGCGGCGACCCCGGCGGCCAGCGGGCCGGTGGCCGCGTAGGCGTCGAGGATGGCGCGCTGCTCGTCGCGCTTCAGCAGCGTCTGGTGCTCGTGCTGGCCGTGAAGGTCGACGAGGCGGCGCCCCAGCTCGGCGAGGAGGCCGGCGGTGGCGGGGGTGCCGTTGACCCAGGCGCGGCTCCGCCCCCCGGCGGCCACCTCGCGCTTGAGGACGACGACCCCGTCGTCGGCGTCGATCCCCCGCTCGTCGAGGAGGGCGGCGACGTCGGCGCGGCCGTCGAGCTCGAAGACGCCCTCCACCGAGGCGCGCTCCTCCCCCGCGCGGACGACGTCGGACGACGCCCGCTCGCCCAGGAGGAGCGAGAGGGCGCCGACGATGATCGACTTCCCCGCCCCGGTCTCGCCGGTGAGCACGTTGAGCCCCGGCCCCAGCCGGACGGCGAGGCGGTCGATCAGCGCGAAGTTGCGGATCCGCAGCTCGGAAAGCATGCGCGAAGATACACCGAAAGGGCGTCGGGAGGAAGTGGACGGAAGGTAAACGGTCGATCGGCGGATGGGCAACGGGGCGATGGAGTTCGGCCCGTCCTCCAAGATCGAAGTCCTGAGTCCTGAGTCCTGAGTCCTGAGTGCCGGTTCCCGAACGCTGGCGCTTACTCCGGGTCGCGGTGCACGGTGGCGGGGGAGAAGGCGGGGAGGCAGACGGCGACGTACTCGGCGCCCCCGGCCTCGGGGGTGCTGTAGCGCACCCACTCGCCCGGCGCGGTGACGACGGCCTGGCCGGCGCGGACCTCCAGCGCGCCCCCCTCGTGCTCCACGCGGAGCATCCCCCGGAGGACGACGGTGATCTCCTCGAACTCGGGGCGCTGGCCGGGCTCCACCCACCCCTCGGGCGACCGCATCCGCGCCACGCTCACTCCGCCGTGCCCCGAGCTGACGCGCCCGGCGTACTCCTCGATCCGCTTCGGCTTGTTTCCCGCCGCCTCGATCACCGACGGCGCCTCGATCAGTCTCGGCATCGGCTCCCTTCCCTCTCCTCGCGCTCGAGCGAACGGCCGCTGGACGCCGGGGAGGAAGGTGCGCTCGCCGCCCGGTCCGCGCCAGAGCGGCGAGTCCGGGACGCGACGAACGCCGGTCGTGCGCCCGCGGCTGGTACGCTCCGTGCGCCGTCCGCGGCCGAACCCCGAACCCCGCCCGCCGGTGATCATCGACTGCCACACGCACCTGAACCGCTACACCCCCGACGTCCCGGAGTCGCTCGCCGCACGCCACCGCCTCCTCCGCGAGGAGATGGACGCGCACGGGGTAGCGTACGCGCTGGTGATCTCCTCTTACGACGTCACCCCCGCCCGCCCGCCCACCGACGAGGTGCTGGCGCAGGTGGCCGACGACCCGAAGATCGGCGTGGTGGCCGCGGCCACGGGGGCGATGATCGAGTCGGGCGACTTCTCGGCGCTGCGGCGGACGCTGGAGGGGGGGCGGATCAAGGCGCTCAAGCTCTACCCCGGCTACGTCCCCATCGCCCTCACCGACCCGCGCGTGGCGCCGGTCTACGCGCTGGCGGCCGAGTTCGGCCTCCCCGTGATGATCCACACCGGCGACACCTACGACCGGTCGTCGAAGGTGAAGTACGCGCACCCGCTGGTGATCGACGAGCTGGCGGTCGACCACCGCGACGTGACCTTCGTGATGGCGCACGTCGGCAACCCGTGGTTCATGGACGCGGCCGAGGTGCTGTACAAGAACGACAACGTCTACGCCGACGTCTCGGGGCTCACCCTGGGCAACTTCAAGCCCCGCTACGCGGCGTTCGCGCGGGCGCGGCTCAACGACGTGATCGCCTTCGTCAACGACCCCACGCGGCTGATGTTCGGGACCGACTGGCCGATCTCGGAGCTGGCGAGCTACCTGGAGTTCGTGGCGACGCTGGACGTGACGGACGAGGAGCGGGAGGGGCTGATGTGGCGGAACGCCGCGCGCGTCTTCCGGATCGAGGTGGGCGGCGAGGGGGGTGCGGATGCGGGCGGAGCCTGACTACCGCGTCGTCGAGGTCGTCGACGAGCGCACGGAGCTCGCCGGGCGCGCCTTCGACCTGATCCACGCGGCGATGTGGGACGTGCAGCCCACCAGCGACCTCCTCTCGGAGCTGGAGGAGCGCCGCCGCGGCCTCCCCGCGCTGGGCGACTACCACGTGATCGCGCTGGTGGACGGGGACGGGCTCCCGGTGGCCTCGGCGGCGGCGGTGTACCTGGAGGCGGTCGACGCCTGCTTCATCACCTACCTGGCGGTCCGCGAGGACCAGCGCGGCCGCCGCCTGGGGCGCGACCTCCGCGCCCACCTGGTCGAGGCCGTCCGCGCCGAGGCGCGCCGCAAGGGGAGGCCCGACCTGGCGTGGACGCTCGGCGAGGTGCGGAGCGGGAACCGCTGGCTCCGAACGCTGGTGCGCGAGGGGCGCGCCATCCCCTTCGACCTCCCCTACTTCCACCCCTGGCTCCCGAAGCGCGCCGAGGGGAAGTACGTCCTCTACCGCGAGCCCGTCGCCGACCATCGCCCCGAGCTCCCCGCCAACGAGGTCGCCGCCCTCCTCTACGCCATCTGGCGCCGCGCCTACCGCATCCGCTACCCCACCCAGAGCGACACCTTCTGCTACATGCTGGAGCGCCTCGAAGGCCGCCCCACCATCGGCTGCGCCCCCGGCTTCACCGACGGCGACGCCGACTGAGATCAGGATCGCATCCACCCCCTGTCATTCCGAGCGAGGCACGAGCGAGGAATCTACTCGCCCCGCCCGGAAGCGCGTCGAAGCGCCCGGCCCTCTCCGCCGCGACTTCCTTGACCTCGCGCTCCGAACGCGCAACCTTGCGCACGCACCGTTCGATATCGAGGCCGATGATGAAGCTCCGTTTCGCGCCCCTCCCGTTCCTCGCCGCGCTCCTCCTGGCCGCTCCGCGTACGCCCCGCGCCGATGCCGAGCCCGCGCCCGTGCCCGCCGCCGCGGAGGCCTGCCACGCGTCGTACCCGGACTTCTGCATCCCGCCCCCGCCGCCCGACCTGAACTGCCCGAACATCCGCGGCCCCAAGCCCTTCCGCGTCCGCGCCCCCGACCCGCACCGCTTCGATCGCGACCGCGACGGCTGGGGGTGCGAGTAGCCTGGGTTCGGCGCGGCACAGAGAAACGACAAGGGGCTCACGCAGAGAAGCAGAGCTAGCAGAGAACCCCTCTGCTGACTCTGCTTCTCTGCGTGAGACCGTCTTTTGATTTTCGCCCGACATTCATGGCCTCACGCGGAGACGCGGAGAACACGGAGAAACTCTCCGCGCCCTCCGCGTCTCCGCGCGAGGCCCATCCCCACGATCTTCCGAGCTACAGCAGCAGCTGCGTCGCGAGCCCGAGGAGGAGGAGGAAGCCGACCATGTCGGTGAAGGCGGTGACGAACATCGACGAGGCGATGGCCGGGTCGACGCCCAGCCGCTCCAGGACGATGGGGACGAAGGCGCCGGCGAAGCTCCCCACGGTGAGGTTCATCCACATCGCCGCCATCACCACCGCCCCCAGCCGCGGGTCGCCCTTCACCACCCACACCAGCGTCGCCACGATCAGCCCGATCACCAGCCCGTTCCCCAGCCCCACCAGGAGCTCCTTCCCCACGATCCCCCAGCGGCCCCGCAGCGACTCCTGCGAGAGCGCCAGGCGCCGCACCGTCACGGCCAGCGCCTGCGTCCCGGAGTTCCCCCCCATCCCCGCCACCACCGGCATGATCACCGCCAGCGCCGCCAGCTCGTCGATGGTCCGCTCGTAGTAGAGGACCACCGACGCCCCGATCGACGCCGTGACGATGTTCAGGCAGAGCCAGGGGAGCCGCGAGCGCACCGCGTCGAACCAGCCGCCGCGGATCTCCTCGGCCTCCGAGACGCCGCCGAACTTCAGCATGTCCTCCGTCGCCTCGGCCTCGATGGTGTCGAGGACGTCGTCGAAGGTGACGCCCCCCAGGAGCGTCCCGTCCTCGGCCACCACGGGGACCACGGTGAGATTGTAGCGGGCCACCACCCGCCCCACCTCCTCCTGGTCCATCTCCGGCGGCACCGTGGCCACCGTGGGCTGCACCAGGTCGGCCACCCGCGCCCACGGCTGCGCCGTCACCAGCGCGGGGAGCGGGAGCCAGCCCCGCAGCCGGTAGTCGTCGTCGACCACGAAGACGACGTAGAACTCCCCCACCTCCGCCGCCTGCCGCCGCACCTCGTCGATCGCCTGCGAAGCCGTCAGCGACTCGGCCAGCGCCACCAGCTCGGTGGTCATGATCCCGCCCGCCGACTCCTCCTCGTGCCGCATCAGCTCGCGGATCTCCCCCGCCTCCTCGGTGGGGAGCGCCGCCAGGACGCGGTCCTGGTCCTCGGGGTCGAGCTCGGCGATCATGTCGGCCGCGTCGTCGTCCGAGAGCTCCGCCACCACGGCGGCGATCTGCTCGGGCTCCATCGCGGCCAGCGACTCCTCGGGGTGCTCCTCCGGCTCCATCTCGGCCAGCGCCTCGGCCACCAGCGCCGGCTCCTCGCTGAGGACGGAGAGGACGCGCATCCGGTCGTCCTCGTCGAGCGCCTCGAGGAGGTCGGCGACGTCGCTGGGGTGCGGGAAGCCGGTGAGGAAGTCGCGCAGCTCCGCCTCGTCTCCCTCTTCGAGGAGCTCGTGCAGCCGGTCGAGCGGGTCCTGGTCGAGGGAAACGGCCATGCGGTGCAAGGATGCTGTCGGTGGAGAAGGCCGTCGGAGACGGTGGGAACGAACGTACTTCGGGAACGCGGAATCAGCCTTCCCCGCCCCCCTCAAGGAAGGCGCGCAGCAGCGCCTCCTGCCGCGCGAACATCTCCGACCCCGTCCGCTCGGCGCCCTCGGGGTGGTCGTACCCGAGGACGTGCAGGGTGCCGTGGACGGCCAGCCGGAGGACCTCCTCGGCGGGGGTGGCGCCGAAGTCGCCCGCCTGCCGCGCCGCCTGGTCGACGCAGACGTAGACGTCGCCCAGCGGGGGCTCCCCCGCCTCGTGGAGGGCGAACGAGATCACGTCGGTGGGCCCCTCGTGGTCGAGGTACTCCTCGTTGAGCGCCGCGATCTCCGCGTCGCCCACCAGCGCCACCGAGAGCTCGGCCTCCGCCACCCCCTCGGCCGCCAGGACGTGGCGCACCGCCGCCTCCACCCGCTCCAGCGCGACGGGCGGCTCCACCCCCTCGCCCACGCTCACCGCCACGTCCATCTCGTCCATCGCCCTCTAAGTCAGTGCTCGAACGTTCTGTCGATTGCCCAGATCCTCAGTCCTGAGTCCTGAGTCCTGAGTGTTGAACTGCGGGACTCAGGACTGCTCACTCAGCTCCGCGTGGAGGCCCCCGTCCCCGCCGGCTCCGCGGCCGGGACCGGCGCGGGCGCGTCGGCCGCGCCGTTCGCGCCGCCGTTGGCCCCGCCGTTCACCTGCGCCGGGTAGTCGAGGCGGTGATGATACATGCCCGAGAGCGCCTTCGCGAGCACTTCGCGGACGAGGCGGATCTCGCGCAGCGTCAGCGGAGAGTCGTCGAGCTGCCCCGCCGCGATCTTGGCGCCCACGATCCGGTCGACCAGCTCGCGGATCCGCTGCGGCGTGGGGTCCTGGAGGACGCGCGCCGCGCTCTCCACCGAGTCGGCCAGCATCACCACCGCCACCTCGCGCGTCTGCGGCTTGGGGCCGCCGTAGGCGAAGTCGGCCGGGTTCAGCCGCGCCTCGGGGTCGGCCGCGCGGGCCTGGTCGAGGAAGAAGGAGATCGGCTGCGTCCCGTGGTGCTGCGCGATGAACGCCTTCACCGCGTCGGGGAGGCGGTACTGTGCCGCCAGCTTCATCCCCTCCACCACGTGGGAGCGGACGATCGCCGCGCTCATCGAGGGCTTCAGCTTGTCGTGGGGGTTCCGCCCCTTGGGCTGGTTCTCGATGAAGTACTGCGGCTTGACGATCTTCCCCACGTCGTGGTAGTAGACCCCCACCCGCGCCAGGAGGGCGTTGGCCCCGATCGCGTTGCACACCGCCTCGGCCAGGTTGGCCACGCTGATCGTGTGCGCGTACGTCCCCGGCGCCTCCATCGAGAGCCGCTGCAGGAGCGGGTGCTTGGGGTCGGCCAGCTCCTGGAGCGTCTGGTTGGTCGTCACCCGCGTGAACCACTCGGCCACGGGGAGGAAGCCCACCGCCAGCAGCGACGACGCCGTGGCGTTCGTCGCTCCCCAGAGCGCCGACCACCCGATGGCCTCCACCTCCCACCCCCGCAGGAGCCCCACCGAGAGCGCCGACGCGGCGTACGCCGCCGTGATGATCCCCACCACGATCCACGTCTGGAGCCGCCGCTCGGCCACCCGCACCCCGAAGGAGGCGGCGGCTCCCGCCACGGCCGCCGTGAACGGCACCGCCAGCCCCAGGAACGGCGCCTGCCCCCCCAGGAGGATCGCCAGCACCAGCGCCAGCGCCAGCGCCAGCCGCCCGCCCCAGAGGACGGCCACCACCATGGTGGCGAACGGGACCGGGATCAGCTCCGCCGGGAGCTCCACCCGGGCGATCACCGAGGCCAGCGCGGCCACGGCCGCCACCAGGAGCCCCAGGAAGACGATCGTCCGGTCGTCGTCGTACAGCCCCCGCCGCGAGAGGCGGAGGAGGACGCCCAGGATGGAGAGGAGGAGGGCGTTGTAGAGGACCGACCCCGCCGCCCGCCCGGTGCGGTGCCCCGGCGCGCGCGCGTCCTGCGCCGCCGCCAGCGCCGCCTGGTACGCCCGCAGCCGCTCCTCCTCGCGCTCGCCCACCTGCTCGCGGGCGCCCACGATCTTCTCCCCCGCCAGCACCCGCGCCTTCACCCGGTCGACCGCCGCCCGCGCCCGGGCCCGCGCGGCCTCCGTCTCCCGCTCGTCGCGGGCCAGGGAGGGCTGGAAGAAGCGGACGAGGAGGAGGCGCTGGAGCTCCGCCGCGTCGGCCCCCGCCGCCGCCGGGAGGCGCCGCGCGGCCTCGCGGTAGAAGGCGTCCGCCGTCACCAGCGAGTCGGCCGAGACCAGCCGCTCGCCCCCACGCAGGCCCCGCGCCCGCACCGCCGACACCCCGCTCCGCCCCGGCGACGTCGCCGTCACCCCGGCGGGAAAGAGCTCGACCACCGCGGCCTCCGTCGCCGCCTGGAGCTCCGCGCGCCGCGCCGGGTCGGCCAGGACCTCCACCGCCCCCAGCGTCGACGGCACCCCGCTC
>DATACF010000600.1:0-2090 GCA_036259235.1 Longimicrobium sp.
GCGGGGAGCGGGAGCGAATCGGCCAGGCTCCACAGCGAGGCCGCCGGGGACGCCGCCCCGGCCGCCCCGGCGGCCGCCGCGCTCGACGGGCTGCGCCGCTGGGTCGCCGCGCGCCCGGACTGGCGGGTCCGCGTCTACCGCACGCACTCGGGGCTGCGCTACCTGGTGACGCACGCGCTCTTCTCGCCCACCGACGGCGAGGCGCGGGCGGCGATGACCGCGCTGGGGGCCGATCCGCAGTACGTCCGGCTCTGCCAGGCGCAGAAGAGCTTCCGCGCGCGGCTGACCCCCAAGCCCTGGCGCGTGGGCCTCTCGACTCCGCCGGCGCGCTTTCCCTACGAGAGCGCCGCGGACGAGCACGCGATGCGGGCGTGGGAGGCCAGCTACGCGCGTGCCTCGGCGGGATACGCCGCCTGCCGCCTCATCGAGGAGCTGGGGAGCGGCACGGAGCACCCCGAGGTGGCGCCGCTGCGGGCCCTGCACGACGAGCAGACCCGCGCGAGCTCGGGACTTCCGCTGGCGTAAGCCCTCACGCAACACTTCGCGAGAAACCAGGCTTCGATCGCGGCACGACCGACCGCCTTCCGCGCCAGGCAAAACGTCCCCTCTCCCGTTCGGGAACGGGAGAGGGTGGCGAGCCCGAAGCGAGCCGGGTGAGGGCCCGCGCGGGCGCCGCGGATGCACCCACCCCCCGTCGCCCACCCCGAAACCAGCGCACTCACGCACTTCCGCACTCCCGCACTTTCGCACTCCCCCCGCCAGCCGTCCGGTTGACATATCTCCATGCGCGGCGATAGTTTTACCCGCTTCTGCGCACGCCCCGGCGGCGTGCGCGCGCATTTGTGCCCAGACCAGACACCCACGCCGGCCGCGCCCCCACCCGTTCGGCGCCGCGCCGCTCCACCATCGCCGAGGACTGCATGGCTTCGCCCTCCGTCGCCCGCCGCCCCACCCGCACCGAGATCGACTCCGACGACGCGCTGGCGCTGCGCGCCGCCGAGCTCGCCGCGTGGGCGCGCCGCAACGTCCGCTTCGTGGTGGCCGCCGCGGTCGCCGCGCTCCTCGCCGTCGGCGGGTACCTGGCCTACAACCAGAGCCGCACCGCCCGCGCCGAGCGCGCCGCCGCCCGCTACCTCCAGGTGCAGGCGCAGTACGGGAACGACACGACCGCCATCGTCCGCGAGCTCGAGACCTTCGTCCGCCGCTTCGACGGCACCCCGGAGGCCGCCGAGGCCCGCCTCCAGCTCGGCGAGACCTACCTCCGCCGGAACCAGCCCGCCAAGACGATCGAGCTCCTCCGCCCCCTGGCCGGGAGCGGCTCGCCCATGGCCTTCCAGGCGACGATGCTGACCGCCGCCGCCCAGTCGGCCTCCAACCAGCGCGACGCCGCCATCCGCACCTACCTCTCGGCCGCCGACGGCGCCGAGCTCCTCCACCAGCGCGTCGAGGCGCTCAGCGAGGCCGCCCTCCTCCGCGAGCAGGCGGGCGACTGGCGCGGCGCCGTCGAGCTCTACCGCCGGATGAGCGAGGACACCGAGGAGGGGTCGCTGGAGCGCAGCGTCCTGGAGCTGCGCATCGCCGAGGCCGAGGCCAAGGCCGGCGCCGCCCCGGCCGCGCGCCGCTAGTCTTCCCCTTCCAGACCGAGGCGCCCGGGACGTGACCGCCCATTCCGCGCTGGCCGCGTCCCTGGCGCTCCTCGAGCTCCCCTTCCCCCGGATCGACCCCGTCGCCCTCGACCTCCCCGGCGCCATCGACGTCCGGTGGTACGGGCTCGGGTACCTGGTCGCCTTCGGCGCCGGCTACCTCATCCTCCGCCGCCTCGCCCGCTCCGGCTTCCTCCGGCTCTCCCCCGAGACAATCGGCGACCTGATCTTCGCGCTGGTGCTGGGGGTCATCCTGGGGGGGCGGATCGGGTACATCCTCTTCTACGACTTCGCCGACTTCGCCGCCAACCCGGCGCGGATCATCCGCATCTGGGAGGGCGGCCTGTCGTTCCACGGGGGGATGCTGGGCGCCATCGCCGCGGGGATGTGGTTCGCCCGCAAGCACGGCGCGCCCCCCATCAACGTCGGCGACGCCCTGGCGCTGGG
>DATACF010000601.1:0-5258 GCA_036259235.1 Longimicrobium sp.
CTGGATGCGGTGGCGTCCAGCGGATCGACGACCAGACCGGCGAGATCAAGCGGATGTGGATCGATCCGGTGCACCGGGGTTCGGGCCTCGCCCGCCGGCTGCTGGCCGAGCTCGAGGCCCACGTCACCCGGCTCGGCCACACCCGGGTCGTCCTCGACACCAACGGCACGCTCCTGCCGGCCGGGAGACTGCCTGGAGAGGCGGGGCGGACGGACCCGCCCCGGGGACGTGCGGCGCCCCACGCGACGGGGGGAAGTCCGGGGGCCGCGCCCGGAACGTACCTCCGGAAGCGGCCGCGAGCTCCTGCACTGGCGCATGGCGAGCGGTCCGCGAAAGATGGCGCCGACCGTCCGGGGAGGCAACCCTGCCGGAGACTGCTACGGGGTTCGCACACAGTTTGCACCGGCTCTGTCCCACCTTGTTCTTCGTGGACCGACCCCTCGCCCCGCCCCTCCGCGCACCGCCTCACCCGGCTCGCTTCAGGCTCGCCACCCTCTCCCAATTCTGGGAGAGGGTTCTTTTGCATCGGTGCGCGAGGCGGGGCGAGGGGTGGGGGAAAGCTCGTAAGTCGCGGATCGGGTTGAAGTTCTCCCCCTCCCTCGCGAAGCGGGGGAGGGGGCCGGGGGGTGGGGGCGCGGAGGGTCGAGGCATGCGACGAAAGCCCGCCGAACCGGATCGAAGTTCGCGGTCGAGGCGCCGTTGCATGAGGGATGCGGGCCCGGAGGGCGGAGACCCTGGCGGGGGGGGAATGCGAGGGGGACCGCGATCGGCGGAGATGCGGCGGAGTGCACGGAGTCCGCCAGGGGCTCCGCGCAGTTGCAAACGGTAGTATCGTTTGCTACTGCGCCCGCAGCCCGGCCCGGAGCGCAGCGGAGGGACATGCCCGCATCCGTCGTTGCAGTTCGCAGTTCCAGGTGCCCAGTGCCCTGCGAATGAAGCCGCCGCGCCCCCGAAAGACCAGGGGACGCGGCGGCTTCGTCTCCGATCGACCGATCCAGGCCGGACTCAGTCGATGGTGGGGTTGTTGTCGCGCTCCACGTCCGGGAGCGGGAGGCAGAGGGTGGTGCCGTAGGTGCCGCCGTTGAAGTACGGCGTGTCGGCGGCGGGCGTCAGCGTGAGCCCGAAGCGGATGGCGTCGCCCAGGTGCCGGCCCTCGAGGAAGAACTCGCGCCGCCGCTGGTCGACGAGCGCGGCCAGGAGCTCGGCCTGGGTGGCCCCGGGCGCGATGGCCGCCTGGTTCCCCCGCGCGCGGTAGACGTTCAGGATCTGCCGCGCGTTCTCGAGCTCGGCCGTCCCCCCGGCGCGAACGTCGGCCTCGGCGATGATCAGCTGCGCCTCGGCGTAGCGGGTGACCGGGAGGGGCGACGTGGCGCTCCCGTACTTGCGCTGCCCCCAGAGCGGCCGGCCGACGGGCCCCAGCCGGTTCTTGTTCCAGACCGCCACCCGCGGGTCGTCCAGCGCCCGGTACGGCTCGGCGATGCTCACCGAGTTGTTGTTCGCGGCCGAGTCGGCCTGCGCCCAGACGCGGTTCTGCCGCCGCGTCTCCTCGTTCCCCGCGGTGGCGACGATCCCGCCCCACGACGCGGGGACCAGCGCCGCGTCGGCCCGCGCGGCGGCGTACTGGCCCCGGTTCAGCCGCGAGCGCGCCCGCCCGAGCAGCGCCAGGTACTTCACGTCGTCGGAGATCCCCGGCTGCGCCAGCGCCTTCGTGAAGCGCTCCTCGGCCGCGGCCTGGAGCTGGTCGCGGGTCATCAGCGTCCCGTAGACGGGGCTCCCGGCCTCGTCGAGCGACGAGATCGTCCCCTCGCAGAAGCCCTCGCCCAGGAGGACCAGCGAGTACCCGGCGTAGGCGTACGCCGTCGCCAGGAGCGCGGTGCGGTCGCGGACCTCGGCGTCGGTCCACCCCTCCAGGAGGCGGGCGGCGTTGTCGGCCGAGGCGCGGGCGCGCTGGAGGGGCATGTAGACACCCAGCGCGTCGCAGTCGTTGACGGCGTAGCGCCGGTCGGCCGAGGTGATGCGGCGGCGGTCGTACGGCCAGCGGTCGGCCGTCTGGGTGGCGTCCTCCAGCTCCTCGCCGATGAGGCCGCCGAGGACGATGTACGACCCCAGCGCGCACTCGAAGTCGCCGACGGCCGAGTTGACCAGGAGCTGCGCGTTCCCGGGGTTCTCCACCCCCTCGGCGGGGACGCGGCTGGGCGGGTCGATGTCGAGGAGGGCCTCGCACGCGGCGAGCGGGCCCGCCAGGAGGGCCGCCGCCAGGAGGGCGCGGGCCCCGGTGTTCCGTGTTCTCATCGTCGGGGTCCTCACAGCGAGAGGTTCAGCGAGACCACCCACTGCGTGATCTGCGGGAGCGTGGTCTGCTCGAAGGCGTTGTGCTCGCCGCCGCGGGCGCCGCCCAGGAACATCGCCTCGGGCTCCAGCCCGCCGTAGCGCGTCCAGGTGTGCAGGTTCCGCCCGGCCAGCGAGACGCTGGCGCGGCCGGCGCGGGCGCGGCGGGCCACCGCCTCGGGGAGGGTGTAGGTCACCGAGAGCTCGCGGAGCTTGGCGAAGGAGGCGTCGTCGATGTAGAAGTCCGGGAGCGTCCCGTTCGACTGGATCCCGGCGATCCGCCGGGGATCGAACTCCCCGGGGTAGAAGTTCTCGCGGCAGCGGATGAAGAGGGTGCACCGCGCCCGGGTGTTCCCGTCGATCTTCTTGTGCCCGGTCTTGAAGTCGAGCATCCCGTAGAAGCGTAAGCTTCGGAAGAGGGTCAGCGTCGAGGTGAAGGCCCCCTCCAGCTTCGGCACCGTCCGCCCCAGGAAGACGTCCGGGGCGCTGGCGCACGCCACCTCGCCCCCGTTCCCGTCGTCGCACAGGACGTTCTCGGCGAGCCCCGTCGTGGGGTTGAAGGTGGCGCTGGTGACCCGCTGCTCGAAGAAGGAGCCCACCGGGTGCCCCTCCTGGTGGCGGAGGAAGGTGCCGGCGGTGACGAAGGTGCTCCCGTCGAGCCCCAGGTCGACCACCTCGTTGCTGTTGGTGGCGAGGTTGAAGGCCACCTCCAGGTCGACCCGCTCGCGCGCCACCGGGCGCCCGCGGACGAGGAGCTCGAGGCCGCTGTTGCGGACCTGGGCGGCGTTGAAGTACTGCCGCCCGGGGAAGCCGATCGAGGGCGAGATCTCGCGCTCGAGGATGGCCTCGTCCGTCCGCTTGTCGTAGTAGGTCACCTCGAGGCCCAGCCGGTCCTCCAGGAAGGCGGCGTCGAAGCCGAGCTCGATCTCCTTCCCGCGCTCGGGGCCCAGGTCGGGGTTGCCGAGCTGGAAGGGCGAGATCCCCGCCGAGCCGCCGGGGCCGGGGACGGGGTCGTAGGTGCGGATCGCCGAGAAGGTGATCGGCGCCTTCCCCGACTCGCCGTACGCCGCCCGCAGGAGGAGGGTGTTGACGAAGGGGAGGCGGAAGAAGGGCTCCTCGCTGATCACCCAGCTCCCCGAGACCTTGGGGTAGTAGACGAGGTCGAAGTTGGAGCCGAAGGCGCTGTTGTCGTCGACGCGCAAGCCCGCCGTCAGGAAGAGCCGCTCGTTCCACCCGAACTGCTGCTGCCCGAAGACGCCGACGGTGGCGACCTCCTCGTGGTCCTGGTCGTTGAAGCGGTTGCGGACCGTGGCGGCCACCGCGGCCAGTCCCGGCGCGGGGAACTCCGTCCCCTCGGCGACGACGGTGTCGACCGAGGTGCGGTAGTACTGCGCGCCGAAGGTGGAGCGCGAGGTGAGCGCCGGGGTGAGGTCGAAGGTGGCCGTGGCGCTGTAGTCGAGGGTGCGGTACCGCACGTCGCGGTCGGTGACCGACATGAAGCCCAGCGCCTCGCTCCCGAAGGCCGAGGAGGTGAGCGAGTCGACGCGCGGGGTGTACTCGACGTTCTGCTCGCGGGTGAAGTCGGCGCCGAAGGAGAGGCGCTGCGCCAGCCAGGGGAAGGGGCGGTGGCTGGCCTGGAGCGAGCCGGTGAAGCGGTTCAGGTCCTGCCAGATGTTGTAGAGGATGTCGTACTGCTCGGGGGTGCCGCTGTGGAAGCCCCGGCGCGCCGCCAGCCGCCCGGCGAGGTGGCGCGGGTCGGCGAGGACGCTGGTCCACACCCGCCCGCCGTACCCCGCCTCGGGGGAGAGGTTGGTGCGCCCGTCGACCCACCCGACGCTGACGTCGAGGTCGAGGTTGCTGCGGGGGGCCACGCTCAGGTTGGCGCGGGCGTTCCACCGGCGGAGGTCGTTGGTCTCCTCGGCCCCTTCCGCGTCCTCCAGGCCGCCCTGGAGGAAGTAGCGGAAGCGGTCGGAGCCGCCGCCCACCGAGAGGTCGTACTCCTGCTGGTGCCCGGTGCGGAAGACGGGGGTGCCGCGGGCGTTCTCGCGCTCGAGGATGTCGAGGGAGAGGACCTGGCCGCGGGTGGGGCTCCCGGTCAGCGTGTCGCGCTGGAAGTTGACGGGGAGGCGCCCCTCGGGGTCGGCGAGGTAGTTGACCCCCTGCTTGACCGAGAAGGTCCACTGCGGCGCCCCGGCCGAGCCCCGCTTGGTGAGGATCTGGATGACGCCGCTGGCGGCCTCCGTCCCGTAGAGGGTCGACGCCGCCGGCCCGCGGAGGACCTCGATGGAGGCGATGTCCTCGGGATTGATGTCGTTCAGCCGCGAGATGCTGGAGGAGCCGAACGCCTGGTTGGCGGGGCCCGCGGCCGCCTGGTTGTTGATGCGGACGCCGTCGACGTAGATCAGCGGCTCGTTGGAGAGCGAGAGGGAGGAGGCGCCGCGGATGCGGATCCGCGCCCCGGTGCCGACGCCGCCCGAGGCGGGCTGGACGATGACGCCCGGGATGCGGCCGTTGAGGAGCCCCTGGACGTCGCTCACCGGCGCCTTCTCGACGACCTCGGCCGCCTGGAGGGTGCCCACGGCGTTCCCCAGCGCCCGCCGCTCGGTGGCGCCCGCCGTCCCGGTGACGACGAGCTCGTCGAGGGAGAGCGCCGACTCGGCGAGGGCGAAGCGGACGTCGGTGCTCCCCACGGGGACGGTGCGCGAGGCGGTGGCGTGCCCCAGGAGGGTGGCGCGCAGCGTGACGCTGGCGCCGGTGAGCCCGGCGATCCGGAAGCGCCCCTGGGCGTCGGTGACGGCGCGGCGCTGCGTCCCCTCGGCGCTCACCTGCGCGCCGGCCAGCGGGCGCTGCGTGGCGGCGGAGACGACGGTGCCGGCCACCTCGCCCCCCTGCGCGGCCGCGGGGGCGGCGCCGCCGAGGGCGAGCGCGAC
>DATACF010000602.1:0-3205 GCA_036259235.1 Longimicrobium sp.
CCCCCGCTCCGCGCGTCCGGAAGGATCGCGCGGGCGCCGGCTCCTCGTCTTTCATCGGCCTGCGCTCAGCCCCGGAGGATCCAGTCGGCCACGTCGCCGATCAGCTCCGCCGACACCCGGCCGCGCTCGCCGTACTCCTCGGGGCGCATCCTCCCCACCCCCGGCTGCATGAGGTGGTTGAGGCCGGCGTAGCGGCGGAAGCCGATCGAGCGCCGCCCCGCGAACCACCGCTGGAGGGTGGCGAAGTCTTCGTCGGTCACCAGGAAGTCGCGCCCGCCGTGCACCACCAGGGCGCGCCCCCCGCGCGCGAGGAGCGCGTCCAGGTCGGCGCGCATTTGCGAGGCCCGGAGCGAGCGCCAGTAGGCGAACGGGAGCCCCAGGAGCGTCAGCGTGTCCGGCGATTCGGGACGCTCCAGGAGGTCGACGCGGGCGAGGAGGCGCTCGGTCTGGCGCAGCTTCGCCGTGTCGCCCGAGTCGCGGTGGAGCGAGGCGGCGTACGTCACCTGCTCGCGGACCATGTCGGCGGGCGAGCGGGCGGCGGCCGCCACCAGGAGCACCCCCGCCGCGCCGGTGGCGTTGGCGATCCCCGGGGCCACCAGCGTGCTCTGGCTCCCGCCGTGCACGTAGACGCGGCGCCGGTCGACCTCCGGCAGGGTCTGGAGGAGGCGGACGGCCGCCAGCCCGTCGTCCGTGTGCTCCTCGGCGACGGTGGCGCTGCGCCCCAGCGCGCGGAAGCGGGCCTCGTGCGCGGTGATGCGCTTGTCGTAGCGGAGCGTCGCCACGCCGCGCGCGGCCAGCCCCCACGCCCACTCGCGCGCCACCTTGTTGGGCCCCACGTCGCCGTCGCGGGTGCCGGGGCCGGAGCCGTGCATCAGCGCCAGCGCCGGGAAGGGCCCCCGCCCCGCCGGGAGCGTGAGGACGCCGGGGAGCGCCCACTCCCCGCTCCCCACCGTCACCTCGCGCTCCACGATCCCCGCCGGGCGCACCTCGGCGGCGGTGTCCGGAAGGGCGGACGCGGGGGACTGCGCGGCGGCGGGCGCGGCGAGGGCGAGGGCGGCGAGGGGGAGGACGAAACGGAATCGGGTGGAGATCATCGGAGGCGGCGGGTCTCGGAAGGTGGATGCACCGGGTGGACGCCCCTTCCGTCGCGGGACGAGCGCGGAAGGTTGTATCCAGGCGTTTCCCTGCCCTCCCCGGTGATCCCGAATCCGGCAAACAACAGGTCTCTCACAGGGGACACGGAGGGCACAGAGGAGCTCCGTCGCGCGGGCGAATTCCTCTGTGTCCCCTGTGTCCCTGTGAGAGACCAAAGCCGTAAAAGCATGTCTCACGCAGAGAAGCAGAGTCAGCAGAGGAACCGCAGTTCTCTGCTGACTCTGCTTCTCTGCGTGAGATTCGTTTTTTTGGTTTCGCTACGCCGCAGCCCCCGCGGAGCGGATGGCCCACATGCGGAGGAGGAGCTCCTCGATGGCCTGCCGGTCGTTGAGCGAGGCCGACTTGAGGAGGCGGTCGGTGCGGAGGAGCTCGGCGAGGGCGGCGTCGACCTCGGGGAGGCTCCAGCGGCGCGCCTGGGGGACGATCCGCTTCGACATCCACCGCTGGAAGGGCTTCAGCTCCCGCTCCAGCGCCTGCGGGCCCCCGGCCGCCACGAGGGCCACCTTGAGGAGCTGGCCGGTGATCCCGATCACCAGCCCCACCCCGTTCTCCCCCTGCTCCAGGAGGACGGGGAGCGCCGCGAGCGCGTCGCGGAAGCGCCGCTCGGCCACCAGGTCGAACCACGCCCACCGGTCCTGCCGGGGGATCGCCCCGCCCACGGCGCGGACGTCCTCCACCGTCACCCGCTTCCGGTCCTGGACGTACGCCACGAGCTTCCGCAGCTCCGACGACAGCATCCCCAGCTCCACCCCCATCGCCGACACCAGCGCCCGCGCCGCCTCGGGCTCCACCTCCACCCCGTGCGCCTCGCGCGCCTCCTCCATCAGCCACCCCGGCGCGTCGTCGGCCGAGAGGGGGGCGAACTCGACGGAGGTCGCCCGCTTCTTCAGCTCGTCGTAGAACTTCGCCTTGGAGCCCGCGGGGATGGCGGCCGAGAGGACGAGGACGAGCCCCGGCTCGGGCTTCGCGGCCGCCGCCTCCACCACCTCGCGCGCCTTCACCGAGAGCCCCTGCGCCTCGCGGACGACCACCACCCGCCACTCGGCCATCATCGGCGGAGTGGCGACGATCGAGGCGAGGTCGTCGGCGGCCACGTCGGCGCCGCGGAGCTGGTCGAGGTTGAAGTCGCGGGTCCCCTCGTCGAGGTACGCCGCCACCACCTTCCCCACCGCCTCCTCGCGGAAGAAGTCCTCGTCGCCGTGGAAAAAGAACACACCCCCCGGGACGCGGTCCCGGAGAGTGCGCTGGAGCTGGTCGTGGCGGATCTGCGGCACGGGAGCCGGCGTTCCGTTGCGAAAGGGTGAGCGCCTACTGCGCGTACGGCACTGGAGCGTCGCCCGCCGGGGGCGTGTACCCGGCCAGCTGCCCCACCAGGGGGCCGTCGGGGCGGAAGAGCACGTCGTGGTACGGAAGCTCGCGCACCGCCACCCCCACCTCCGCCAGCCGCGAGGTGAGCGGCGTGGCCTCGTGGTGCACCGTCGTCAGCCGGTCGACGACGCCCCCGGAGCGGGGCGCGGTGGCGGCCACCGCGGGGAGCTGGAGGAGCGTCTCGCGCGGGCCCACCAGCGGAACCCACGCCACCGCCGCGATCGCCGCCGCCATGGCGAGGGTGCCGGCGCCCACCCCCGAGCGCGCGCGGGCGCGCTCGTCGTCGAGGTGGAAGATCCGGTGCTGGAGGCGGGCGCCGAAGTCGTCCGACACCTCGACCTCCGGGAGGTCGCGGAGGACGTCGGTCCCGCGGCGGACCACGCGGTCGTACCGCGCGCAGCGCTCGCACTCGTCGAGGTGCACCTCGAACTCCACCCGCTCGTCCCACGACAGGTCGTCGTCGCGGAAAGCCGTGTAGCCGTCGAGGAAAGTCTGACAGTCCATGGTAAGCTCGCGCACCGCTTCGGGGAGACCGGCCGGCCCACGGGAGCGACTCCCGGGACCGGTGACGCGAGTCGTTGTACGCGCCGCCCCTCCCGGTGTTCCACTCCGTCCGCAAGCGCCGCTTGCACGCCCTGGACGGGTACATTGGCCCGCCGCGCCCCCGGACGCAAGGAGGGCG
>DATACF010000603.1:0-4618 GCA_036259235.1 Longimicrobium sp.
AGTAGGGCGTTATACTGAGCTCGGACACCGTGTTCTGAGGCGAAGCGTGAATGGGAGCTTAGACAACTCCATTCTGCTCAACCGAAGGGCCGGTGTCCACTTCGTTTAATGCCGACCTGCAACTAAATCGACGAAGAACCTTTTTTCGTGTCCTTCATCCCGGAGCCGCTTCGAGATCGGTCATCCTGAACGGAGCGCCGCGCGGAATCGTGTCGTCACGCGGAGCCTCGGCGCGGAGTGAAGGATCTGCGGCCGGTCTTCGCGCCCCTGGCCGGCGGTCGCGCATGCCGAAGGCGCAGGTCCTTAGGTCGCCGCATGCGGTTGTGCGGCTGCGGCTTCGGCGCTCGGCTCCTCAGGACGACAACGTTCTCGCCGGGGCGATCACGTGCGTTCCGACTCGCGTCGGGGCTCGCCCGAGAGCGCGCAAACCTCGTCTTCGGTGAGCATCCGATGTGCGCCCTTGGCGAGCTCGCCGAGCGCGAGGGGGCCGATGGCGACGCGGACGAGGCGGAGGACGCCGAGGCCGAGGGCGGCGAGGAGGCGGCGGATGTGGCGGTTCTTGCCCTCGTCGAGGACGATCTCCAGCCAGGCGTTCCGCTCGCCGTGGCGGAGGAGGCGGGCCTCGCGGGCGGCCAGGCGCTCGCCCTCGTCCTCCACGCCGTCGATCATCCGCCGCAGGAGCGCGTCGTCGGGAATCGCGTCGACCTGGACGTGGTAGCTCTTGGGGAGGTGCGACTCGGGGGCGAGGACGCGGTCGGCCCAGCGGGTGTCGTTGGTGAAGAGGAGGAGCCCCTCGCTGGCGCGGTCCAGTCGGCCGACGGGGGAGACGTGGGGGAGGTCCGCGTCGGCGAGGGAGGCGTAGACGGTGTCGCGGCCGCGCTCGTCGGAGGTGGTGGTGACGAGGCCGCGCGGCTTGTTGAGCATCAGGTAGACGCGCCGTGCGGCCGCCGCGCGCCGGCCGTCGACCTCGATGCGGTCGCGCGCGGGGTCGACGCGGAGCTCGGGGTCGCGGCGCGGGGTGCCGTTGACGCGCACGCGGCCGGCCTCGATCCACTCGCGCGCCTGGGAGCGCGAGCAGACGCCCAGCTTCGAGAGCGCGCGGGCGAGGCTGACGGCCGGGCGGCGGTTGCCGTCGGGGCGCGGCGGTCGGTCGGGGCGGCGGCCGGGCGGGCGTCGGGGCATGGTGGCGCGGTCGGGGTGGAGGCGCGTCTACGAGGGGCGGCGTGCGTGCAGGCTCCGCGCCGGACGACTGGAAGTCGCGGCAACAACGGCGCGAAGTCCGCCTGCGCGGACTCCCTGGACGGCATCCGCGCGTGTGGCGGGCGTTGGAGCCGTGGATGGGAGCGTGTTGCTGGGCGGCGACCCCGGATGAAGTTTATCACCAGAGCTTCCATCGAACGAACCCGACGACACGGATGCGGCGGTGAGCCAGCCCTGGGAGGCGGAGATCGAGGTGACGGCGGCGCTTGCGCTCGCGCTGGTCCGGGAGCGGTTCCCGGAGCTGGGGGCGCGCGTGGCGGAGCCGTTCGGGAGCGGGTGGGACAACACGGCGTTCCTGGTGGACGGGACGCTCGTCTTCCGCTTTCCCCGCAAGGAGAGCACGGTGGAGCTCCTGGAGCGCGAGTCGCGCGTCCTCCCCGCGCTGGCGCCGCGCCTCCCGCTCCCCGTCCCGGTGCCGGAGTGGGTGGGGCGGGGGACGGAAGCGTACCCGTGGACCTTCGCGGGGTACCGGCGCCTGGCCGGGCGCCCGGCGTGCGGCGCGGCGCTCTCGGACGCGGACCGCGCGGCGGCGGCGCCGGTGCTGGGGCGCTTCCTGGCGGCGCTCCACGCCACCCCGCCGGAGGGGCTCGATCTCCCGGGCGACGTCATCCGGCGCACCGACTTCGCGTACCGGATGCCGGCGCTGATCGACCGGCTGTACGAGCTGCAGGACCGCGGCGTGGTCGGCGACCCCGGGCCGTGGCTCCGCCTCTTCGAGGACGAGGACCTCCCCGGGCCGCCCCCCGCGCCGGCCGTCGTCCACGGCGACCTGTACGTGCGGCACCTCCTGGTGGACGACGAGAACCGGCTGGCGGGGGTGATCGACTGGGGCGACGTGCACCTGGGAGACCCGGCCGTGGACCTCTCCGTCCTCTACGGCTTCTTCTCCCCCGCCGCGCGCGACGACCTCCTGCGCGAGTACGGCGAGATCGACGAGCGGACGCGGCGGACGGCGCGGCTGCGGGCCGCCTTCCACGCGGCCGCCCTGGCGTGGTTCGCCCACTCGGTGCGCGACCGCGCGCTCCTGGACGCGGCGAAGACGGCGCTGGGGTACGTGCTGGAGGCGTGAGGCGGATCGCGCCTCCGGTCCCGAACGAACGAAGTCCCGTCCCCCGAACCGGGAGACGGGACTTCGTCGTTTCCGCCGGGCGCGCGGGCGTTACCGGGTGCCGCCGCCCATGGACGACACGATCTGCCGGATCGAGTCCAGGTGCACCTGGACCATGGGACGGACCGTCCTCTCGAGCAGGGTGCGGAGCTCGGGGTTCCGGGCGCTGGGGATGATGGCCGTGTCGAGCGCGGCGAGCGTCTGCTGGTGCGAGACGAGCATGACGCCGGCGTACGCCGTGTCGAAGCTCATCCCCGAAAGCCCCTGGAGCCGCTGCATGGTCCTCTGCGTCTGCGCCTGGATCTCCCTCGACTTCGTGTTCTCGGTCGGGGTGACGCCGATCCGCTGGGCCACCGCGCTCCCGGAGTCCGCGAGCGCGGTGTGGTTGTTGACCATCCACGGCGCGAAGCGCTTCAGCCTGGCGTTTTGCACCTTCGGCTCGGCCAGCCGGCTGGGCGCGATCTCGGCCTGGTTCGAGGCCGACAGGATGGCGAAGATGTCGGCGTCGGTGGGCGCGCCGTTGGCGGCGGCCGCGGCGGTGTCGGCCGGCGCGGCGGCCGGGGCGGGAAGCGCCGCCGCGGTGTCGGTGGCCAGCCCTTCGCCGCCGGGGTCGTCGCCGCCGCTCTTGGCGCAGGCGGCCAGCGCGATCAGGCACGCGACGGCCGCGCGCCGGAGGGTCCATTCGGTGATACGCATCGTTTCCGTCCTCCCATTGATGGTGGATGATCGTCGTGCTCCCCGGGTCTCATGTGCCGGGAAAGCCGGAGCGGCTGCAAAGTTGGTGCGAGGGCGCGAGAAGGGATTGGAAAGGAACGGGTCGCAACGGGTTGGAACGGAACGGATCGGATCGGATCGGAGCGAGGGGGCCGATCTCTTCCCGGTCCGGTTGAAACCGGGGCTGGAACGGCACGAAGTCCGCCTGCGCGGACTGCTCGCTGCCGGATCTCGTGTGGGGAGGACGAATGCGCGACGAGCCGTCTCCGTGGTGCGCGGGGCGGCTCGCCGGCGTCTTCCGGTCGAGACGGGGCGCGAGGGTCAGGCGCCGCGTTCGGCGGGGAGGGTGGCGCGGAGGCGGGCGATGGCGTGGAGGACGGCGTCGCGGTGCTCGGCGCGGGTGACGAAGCGGGGGAGGCGGCTGGCGAAGGAGCCGTTGAAGACGGGGCGGCGCTCGCGGAGGGTGGCGCCCACGTAGGCCTCCAGGGCGTCGAGATGGCGCCGGTTGAAGGCCCACAGCGTTTCGCCGCGCACCGGCGTCTGGAGCCAGAGGGGCAGGCCGACGAGCCCGTCGTGCGGCTCGGCGCACCGCGGGACCTTCGTCCAGGTGACGGCGAAGTGGTTGGTGCGCCCGCAGGTGGGGCAGCGGACCCGGGCCACGCGCGGCGGCGGCGAGCCCTCGGGGTGCACGCCCGCGCGCTCCAGCCGCGTTCCGCACCGGCCGCACCGCCCGCGCGCCTGGGTGCGCACGGGGCCGAACCAGGGCGCCCGGTCCATGGGCGCGTGGAGGGCGAAGGCGCAGGCGGTGCAGTGGGCGCGGACCTCCCGCTTCCCCGGCTCGCCGAGGCGGAGGACGCGCGCCATCCGGCCGCAGCGGGGGCAGCGCACCAGGAACTCGTCGGCGAGGTGCCAGAGCGTGAGCCCCCCGTCCTGGAAACGGGCGGGGACCTCGGCGCGGTCGGCCGGCACGGGGCGCTCCGTCAGGGGGTGGCGGGCGGGGCCGCGGGCGCGGGGGCGCGGCGCGGCATCTGGTTGGGGTTGTCCATGTCGGAGGCGATCTTCCACGCGCCGTCCTCGCGCCGGAGGGTGAGGACGAACTTCCCTCCGTCCGGCTCTCCCTCGGCCCGGGCGAAGCCGCCGATGATGTACCCCACCGCGCCGTCCGTGGCGTACGCCAGGGCGCGGAGGCTCAGGTCGCCCCCCGCGCCGGTGTACGCCCGGCGCACGGCGTCGCGCCCCTTCACCGGCGGGCGGCCGCTCTGGAGCACCATCCCGTCCTCGGTGAAGAGGGCGGCGAGCGCGCCGGCGTCGCGGGCGCGCCAGGCGCGCTCGTAGTCGCGCAGGACACGATCGAGCTCGGGCGGGAGCGCCACCGGGGGAAGCGGCGCGGTTTCGACCGCGGGGGGCGGGGGCGCCTGCTGGGCGGAGGCCGCCACGGGGGCGGCGAGGAGGGCGAGGAGGACGGCGGCGGCGCGCTTCATCGGGCGAGTCCTGGGTGGTCGAGGAGGATCGGCGCCCCGCGCGGGCGCGCGGGAC
>DATACF010000604.1:0-10436 GCA_036259235.1 Longimicrobium sp.
GCCGCGGCGGGGGCGCACGCGGCGGCCGCGGCGAGGAGGAGGGCGGCGGCGGGGCGGAGGATGCGGTTCGTCATGCGCTCGCGTCGATGGGCGGACGATGGGTGCGGTCCGCGGATTCTAGGACCGCGCGCCGCCGGTGGAAAGACGGCGGCGGCGCATCCCCGCACAGGATGCGCCGCCGGTTTCGTCCCGACGGGGATTTGGATCGCGGCCGTCGGCTACGCGCGCGGGACCTCGCTCATCAGCGCGAGGTAATTGTCCTCGGTGTCGCGGAAGAAGGCCATCCAGAGGTCGTGGTCGGGCATCCTCGCCAGGAGGTGGGGCTCGTGCTCGGCGCGGACGCCGTGGCGCATGAGGGCGTCCCAGGCGGCGTGGATGTCGGGGACGCGGTAGTAGAGGATGGAGCCCGGGTGGTCGAACTCCGGCTTCTCCGCCGTCCCGACGATCAGCCGCAGCGGCCCGCACATGAAGAACGCCGCGCCCGGGATCTCGAAGAGGAGCGGGAGCCCCAGCACGTCGCGATAGAAGCCGACGGCGCGCGGGAGGTCGCGCGCGTTCACGGACACCTGGCCCACGTCGGTGATGCCCAGCGCCCCGGCGGTGGTGGTCATGGCGGGCTCCTTCAGGACAGGAAGAGGAAAGCGGACGGACGATTCTCTTGAATAATTAGTTTCGCTAACTAAATTGTCAAGCATGACAAACGACGCCGACGCTCCGACCCCTCCCGCCGACGCCGAGCGCGTGGCCGACCGGCTGCACTCGGCCAGCATCCACCTGCTGCGCCTCCTCCGCCGCCGCGACGACGAGGGCGGGGTGACGGCGCCGCACCTCTCCGCGCTCTCGGTGCTGGTGTTCGGCGGCGCGAAGACGCTGGGCGAGCTGGCCGCCGCCGAGCAGGTGACGCCGCCCTCGATGACGCGGATCGTCCGCAACCTGGAGGCGGACGGCCTGGTGGAGCGCGGGACGGACTTCGCCGACCGCCGCGTCGTCCGCGTGCGCGCCACGGAGGAGGGGCGCCGCGTGATGCTCGCCGGCCGCGCCCGCCGCGTGGCGGCGCTGGCGGAACGGCTGGCGAAGCTCGAAAGCGACGAGGTCGCGCTCCTGGAAGCCGCCGCCGCGCTGATCGAGCGCGTCGCGCGGGGAAACCCGTGAGCTCCGCGCCGTTGCATGAGGGATGCGCGCCCGGAGGGTGGGGACCCTGGCGGGGCGAAATGCGAAGGAGAAGGCGACCGGAGACGGAGCGGAGGAATGGGCGGAGTCCGCCAGGGGCCCCACCGCGTTGGCAACGGTAGTATCGTTGCCTACGCGGCGCGCAGCCCGGCCCCGCGCAGCGGGGACATGCCCAGAGGCGTCGTTGCAGTTGCCGTTCGCCGTTCCGGGTGCCCAGCGCCCAGGAAAAGACCCGCCGAAGCGCGAAGAAGACCTCCCGTCAGAAGCCGGAACGCTGCTCCTCGTCCTCCCTCCCCGCCTCGAGCACCGCGCGCAGCAGCTCGTCCAGCAGCGCCAGCCGCTCCCGCTCCTTCCGCGCCTCCAGCAGCCCCTGCTGCCACGACGGGTCGATGCGGATGGCCTGCGCGATCTGGAACGCCGTCTCCGACGCCTCGTCGATCTCGGGATACGACTCGGTGTAGTGCACCACCTCGTCGAGCACCCGGTGGAAGAGGTCGATGCTGCGCCGCCGCCGCGCCCGCATCCCGCGCTTGTCCTCCTTCTCGTCGCCGTACGGCTCGACCAGCGCCTCGAAGTACGCCGTCCCCGACTCGATCCCGTCGTCGACGCGGAAGCGGTCGTGCCCGCGGCAGAGGATGAGCGAGCGGCCGTCGGGGAGGGGCTGGAACTTGAGGATCTGCGCGATGGTGCCCACGCGCCCGGGCTCGACCTCGAAGGGGCCGTGCCGGTCGGGGTCGTGGTAGAGGAGCCCGAAGCGCCCGTCGCCCTCGATGCACCGCGCCACCATCTGCCGGTACCGCGGCTCGAAGATGTGCAGCGGCATCGGCGCCCCCGGGAAGAGGACGATCGGCAGCGGGAAGAGGGGGATGCGCTCCATGGGCCCGGCGGCGGTCGCGGAAGGGTCCGTCCGAGGGGGGGAATTAGCCCCCGGCGCTCCTTTCCGCAACTCCCGGGCTCAGTCGAACAGCTCCTCCACGGGCATCCGCCACCCCGGCACCGCCGGCTCCGCCTCCGCCACCTCGCCCCGCCGGTAGACGGTCGGGCTCTCGGGGGCGTCCGCCCGGTAGACGCGGACCAGCTCCTCGCGCAGCACGTCGACGTCCCAGACGACCAGCGTCCCGGCCGCGAAATACGCAGCCCGCTTCGCCGCCATCTCCCGCTCGGCGGCGGGGCCGTAGTCGTCCTCGCTGCGGACCTCGGCCGCGAAGCGGGGCGCGCCCTCCAGGAGCTTCGTCCCCGAGCGTGGGCCGACGTACCAGCTCGCGTCCGGCGCGAACGAGCGGCGGGGGCTGTACACGTAGCCTGTGCCGTCGGCGTACGCCCGGCCGCCGCCGTGCGCGCGTTGATGGTTCTTGAGACTGGTCGAGATGCTCGTCGCCGCCGTCCCATGGAAGTCGCCGCCGGGAGGCATCAGCACCAGCACTCCGTCGACGAGCTCCGCGTTCCCCTCCACCCGGTACAGGTCCTCAAGCGTTGCCTCGCGTCCAAGCGGTGCGACTTTCATCGGTCCTCCACTCGATCTCGGGTTCCGGCGGCCTCGTCCCAGTGACGCGAGAGCACGAACGGAACCATAACCTGCTCCCCCGCCCCGGCTCAACCGAGCGCGTCGTCCACGGCCATCCGCCACCCGGGCACCGCCGGCTCGGCCTCGGCGACCTCGCCCCGCCGGTAGACGGTCGGACAATCCGGCTCGTCCGCCCGGTAGACGCGGACCACCCCCTCGCGCAGCACGTCCACGTCCCACACGACCCTGGTCCCCGCCGCGAAGTAGTCGGCGCGCTTGGCGGCCATGTCGCGCTCGGCGCGGAGGCCGTAGTCGCCCTCGCTGCGGACCTCGACGGCGAGCGCGGGGGCGCCGACGATGAACCGCCCGCCGCGCGGCTCGCCCGCGATCCACGAGGCGTCGGGGCAGAACGACCGGCGGTGCGGGAGGCCGACCGCGAAGACGGCGCCGTCGGTGAGCGCGTACCCGCCGCCGCGCCGGCACTCGTGGTCGAAGAGCGCGCGGTAGACGGCGCCCGCCGCGCGGGTGGGGTGGAAGCCCGAACCGCCCATCAGGACGATCTCGCCGTCGACCAGCTCAGCCTTCTCGTCGAGCCCGTACAGGTCATCGAGGGTGGCCCTGCGGGGGAGCTTGAGGATCTTCATGGCGTTGGACTCCGGGAACGCGCGCGCCGGCCCCGTATCGTGGACGCGACCACGAACAGGACACTTCTGGAACTTACATCGTGGACGGCAAAATGAAAAGAGTGAACACCGGAAAAGAAAAAGAGAGGCGCTCGCCGCGCCTCTCTCTCGTCCGTCGTGCCGATCTCGATCCGCCGCGTCAGTCCGCCGCCTCGCGCTCCAGCTCGCGGCCGCCCTCGCGCGCGGCCTTCTCCTGGAGCGCCCGCCAGACGCGCGAGGGCGTGAACGGCAGCGCGTCCATCCGCACGCCCACCGCGTCGTAGATGGCGTTGGCGATGGCCGGGATGGACGGGTGGAGCGGGCCCTCGCCGGCCTCCTTGGCCCCGTACGGCCCCTCGGGGTCGATGGACTCCACGATCAGCGACCGCAGCTCCGGCGTGTCGAGCGAGGTGGGGATGCGGTAGTCCAGCAGCGACGGCGCGTTGTGGAGCCCCGCGCGGCCGTGGTCGGCATCCTTGTAGATCTGCGCCTCCATCAGCGCCTCGCCGAAGCCCATGTACGCGGAGCCCTCCATCTGCCCCTCGACGATGGTGGGGTTGAGCGCCCGGCCGCAGTCGTGCGCCACCCAGATCGTCTTGACGTCCACGAAGCCGGTGTCGGGGTCGACCTCCACCTCGGCCACGTGCGCGGTGAACGAGTACGCGGGACTGGCCCCGATGGTGCCGCCGCGGTAGTCGCCGTGCACGTCCTTGGGCGTGTTGTAGCACCCCACCGCGCCCAGCGTCCCGAACTTCGCCTCGGCCAGGTTGAAGGCCTCGCGGATCGGCATGCTCCGCCCCGTGTCCTCGCCGTCCATGGCCAGCCCGCCGGCCAGGAGGACGCGCCCGGGCTTCACCTCCCAGACTTCCGCCACCGCCTCCTGCACCAGCTTCCGGAGCTTCCGCGCCGCGTCGATGCAGGCGTTCCCCATCATGAAGGTCACGCGCGACGAGTAGGCGCCCAGGTCCACGGGGGTGAGGTCGGTGTCGGACGCCATCACCCGCACGTAGTCGAGCGGGACCCCCAGCTCCTCGCAGACGATGTACGCCGGGACGGAGTCGGAGCCCTGGCCGATGTCGGAGGCGCCGCTGAAGACCGTCACCCGCCCCGAGCGGTCGACGAGGATCTGCACCGCCGACTGGGGCATGGCGTTGGGGTAGATGGGGTAGTTGGTCCCCGAGATGTAGCACGACCCCGCCACGCCGACGCCCCGCCCGGGCCCCATCTTCCGGAACTTCTCCTTCCACCCGCTGGCCCGCTCGACGGCGTCGAGGCACTGGAGGAAGCCGTTGGAGGTCACCCGGAGCTCGTTGACCGTGCGCCGGTAGCCGCCCATGAAGTTGCGCCGCCGCAGCTCGATGGGGTCGATGCCGACGCGCTCGGCCAGCTTGTCGAGCTGGACCTCGAAGGCGAAGCGGGGCTGCACGCTCCCGTGGCCGCGCTTGGGGCCGCACGCCGGCTTGTTGGTGAAGACGCGCGTGCTGTGGAAGCGGTACGCCGGCATCTCGTACGGCGCCGTCAGCAGCTGCCCGCTGTAGTACGTCGTCACCAGCCCGAACGACGAGTACGCGCCGCCGTCGAGGAGCGTCTTCGCCTCCACCGAGGTCAGCTTCCCGTCGGCGGTGGCGCCGACGCGGTACTTCATCTTGAAGGGGTGGCGGCCGCGGTGGGCGAGGAAGACCTCCTCGCGGGTGTAGAGGATCTTCACCGGGCGCCCGCTCTTCATCGCCAGCTTGGCGACGCAGAACTCCAGGTCGAAGGGCTCGCTCTTCCCCCCGAACCCGCCGCCGACCGCGGGCTGGACGACGCGCACCCGGGCGGGGTCGAGCTCCAGCACCTTGGCCAGCTCGCGGTGGAGGTAGTGCGGCACCTGCGTGGAGCTCCACACGGTGAGCCGCCCGACGCCCGCGCCCCCTTCCTCCCACTGCCCGATGGCGCAGTGGGGCTCGATGGGGGTGTGCGTGGTCCCCTCGAAGAAGTACTCGCCCTCGACCACCACGTCGGCCTTCGCCAGCCCCGCCTCCACGTCGCCGAACTCCAGCTTGACGATCTTGGAGATGTTCCCGTTGTGCCCTTCCTTCTTGGGCTCGTGGATGGCGACCTCGGGGTGCTCCAGCGCCTCCTCGGGGGTCAGGAGCGCGGGGAGGAGCTCGTACTCGACGCGGATGAGCTCCAGCGCCCGGAGCGCCGTGTCCTCGTCGACGGCGGCCACCGCCGCCACGCCGTCGCCGATGTAGCGGACGCGGTCGGTGCAGAGCGCCTGCTCGTCGGGGGTCCAGACGATGATCCCGTACGGCGTGGGCATCTCGGCGCCGGTGACGACGGCGAAGACGCCGGGGAGCGCCTCGGCGGCGGCGGTGTCGATGGAGAGGATGCGCGCGTGCGGGTGCGGCGAGCGGAGGATCTTCCCGTGGAGCATCCCCGGGAGCGCGAGGTCGTCGGCGTAGCGGGCGCGGCCGGTGGACTTCGCCAGCCCGTCCGTCTTCCGCATCCGCCGCCCGATCACCGAGAGCGGCGCGTTGTAGCCGTCGTCCTGGCGCGGGTGCACGGGGACGTCGCCGCCCGTGTCGGGGCGGGGGACGTCGTTCACCAGCGGGGTGCTCCCGCCCCCCTCGGCCGGGGGCTCGGAGGCGCGCTTCCAGTCGGTCATCGGGCCACCTCCTCGGCCTTGGCCGCGAGGGCGCCGTCGGGGGGCAGGAGGACCTCGCCGATGCTGTCCGGCATCCCGGAGGGGATCTCCCCCCCGCGCAGGCGGGCGGCGGCGAGCTCCACCGCGTCGAGGATCTTGGTGTAGCCGGTGCACCGGCAGAGGTTCCCGGAGAGGGCGTCGCGGACTTCGTCGCGCGTCGGGGCGAGGTTCTCTTCCAGGAGGGCGGCGGCGCTCATCAGGATCCCCGGGGTGCAGAAGCCGCACTGGGCGGCGCCGCAGACGTCGAAGGCGTCCTGCAGCGGGTGCGGGACGCCCACGGGGGTGCGGAAGCCGGCCAGTCCCTCCACGGTCCGCACCTCGCGCCCCACCGCCTCGTAGACGGGGGTGATGCACGAGAGGGTCGGCGCGCCGTCGAGCCAGACGGTGCAGGCGCCGCAGTCGCCCTTGTCGCACCCCTGCTTGCTCCCGGTGAGCCCCACCGCGTAGCGGAGCGTCTCCAGCAGCGTCCAGTGCGTGGGCACCGCCACCTCGTGGGTGTCGCCGTTGACGCGGAGGGTGACGAGGTCCTTCATGCCGGGTGTCCAGGGGGTGCGGATGGGCGCGTGCCGGGGCTCCGAAGTGCCTGCCGCGCGCGGGTTTCGCCGGGCCCGAAGACTATCGGGCGGCCCCCGCCGTGTCAACCGCAATTCGAACGCCCGTTCGACGGCGCAACGGTGGAACTCGACAACAACTTCGCAGTTGGGTTGCTAGTTGCGAAGTAATTGGCACCCTATTCGTCAAGTCGCATCGGCCCCGCGTCAGCGCCGCACCTCCGCCGTTCCCCCCGCCACCCGGTCCGCCATCCCCGCCAGGAGGACCGCCGCGCCCGCCGCGGCCAGCAGCCCCAGCGGCACCCCCTCCAGCAGCGGCCGCATCATCTCCCACACCTCCGCCAGCGGCCGCGCGATTACGGGGAGCGAGGAGGCGGTCAGGACCAGCATGAAGATCGGGACTACCACGTTCTCCCACCACGCGAAGCCCAGCCGGGGCGCGAAGGCGCGCTCCACCACCCGCTCGGCGAAGTCGAGGGGGAGGAAGTCGCCCGGGTCTTCGGCCAGCGCGTCGAAGACCAGGCCGTAGGCGGCGACCTCCGCGCGCTCGGCGGGCGTCTCCGATTCGGGGCCGGTACCCGCCCGCCGCGCTTCGGCGAGGTCCTGGAGGCCGCGCTCGCGGTCGTCGTCTCGCATGCTCATGCGGTCCGGGCCTCTTCTCCGTAGGTGGCCATCAGTCGCTCCTTCAACGTTTTGCGGGCGCGGAAGAGGTGGCTCTTCACGGTGTTCTCGGGGACGCCCATCACCTCGGCCACCTCGCCGACGCTCATCTCCTCCAGGTGGTAGAGCGTCACCGCCGCGCGCTGGAGCGGCGGGAGCGCGTCGACCTGCGCGCGGACGAAGGCGCGCATCTGGGCGGCCGCGACCTCGTCCGCCGGGGAGAGGTCGGGCGAGGCGATCCGCTCGGCGGCGGGCGGCATCCCCTCCTCGTCCTCCGGGCCCAGGTCGTCGGCCAGCGGAAGCCGCTTCTTCTCGAGGTGGTTGAGGGAGAGGCGGTAGGCGATCCGCGCGATCCAGGTGGAGAGCTTCGACTCGAAGTGGAAGGTGTCGAGCTTCCGGTGGACGCGGACGAAGACGTCCTGGCACACCTCCTCGCGGTCGCCGGGGTCGCGCACCAGGCGGCCGACGACGTGCGCCACCAGCCGCTGGTAGGCACGCACCACGTCGCGGAAGGCGTCGCGCTCCCCCGCCAGCACCCGCCGGACGATCTCGCGATCAGGCTCCATGTGGGGAGTGGACAGGGGGAGGGCGGGATCGGTTGCGGGGGACTTCGATCCGGCTGCAACCGTCCGGCCGCGGGGCCTGTCGGTTGGGATGGAGGGACGGCGTGCAACCGATCGCCCGCTCGCCCTGTCCGCTGGATCAGGCGGTCCTTCGAGGCCGTCGGCGGACCCCGAATCACGCTGCCGGAGAACCGACCGTGGATACGAACAACCCGACCCTGGTGATGATCGCGCTCGGCTTCGTGATCGTCGCCGTCACCAAGATCCTCTCCGACAACCGCACGCGGCGCAAGGTGCTGGAGGCCCGCGTCTCCGACGAGACGGCGCGCGCCCTCTTCGCCCCGCGCGACCCCGACGCCTGGGGGGCGCTCAAGTGGGGGATGGTGCTGGCGGGCGTCGGCGTCGCCTTCATCGTCATCCAGCTGGGCGGCTTCTCGGCGGGCGAGCCCATCACCTACGGCCTCGTCTTCCTCTTCGCCGGGGGCGGCCTCCTGGGCTACCACCGGCTCGCCCGCGCCGCCGGCCGGTGGGACCCCGAGCTCCCGCACGCGTCCGACCGCGCCCCGGCGCCCCCGCGCGACGAGATCTGATCCGCGGCGGACATTCTCAACCCAATTTCGATCCTCTAAACCGACCAAGGAGGTGCGCCATGCGCGCACTGATGATTTCGGCGGCGGCGCTCGCGCTGCTGCAGGCCGCCGCTTTGCCCGCCGCCGCCCAGGCGGCCCCCGCCTCCTCCCCCGAAGCGCGCCCGATGACCGCCGCCGACAGCGCGGCGGGGCGGCGCCTCCGCGAGGTGCTGGCGCTGATCGACGCGGGCGACCGGCGCGCGGCGCGGGCGTACGTCGAGGCCCACTACGCCCCCGCCCTCCTCCGCGAGGTGCCGGTCGACGCGCACCTCGCCGAGCTGTCGCAGCTGCACGACCTCACGCGGGGGATGGAGCTGAAGGAGGTGATGGGGATCGAGGAAGGGCGGGCGATGGCGCGGGTGCGCGCGCGGCTGACGGAGACGTGGTGGCGCTTCGGGGTGATGGTCGAGGAAGAGCCGCCCTTCCGCGTGATCGGCTCCGGCTACGGCCCCGACCTCCCGCCCGCGCCGACGTCGCGGATCGGCGACGCCGAGGTGGCGCGCGACCTGGAGGGCTTCGTCCGCCGCGTGTCCGGCGCGGGGATCTTCTCCGGCGCCGTCCTGGTGGCGCGCGACGGGAAGCCGGTCTTCCAGGCCGCCGCGGGCGAGGCGAACCGCGACTTCGGCGTGCCGGTGACGATGGAGACGCGCTTCAACCTGGCATCGATGAACAAGATGTTCACCGCCGTCGCCATCCTCCAGCTCGCCGAGGCCGGGAAGCTCTCGCTCCAGGACCCGCTCTCCAGGCACCTCCCCGGCTTCCCCACTCCGGAGGCGGCGGAGAAGATCCGCATCGAGCACCTGCTGACGCACACCTCGGGGCTGGGCGACTTCTTCACCCCGAAGTTCGACGAGACGCGCCCCACGCGGCTGCGCACCCTCGACGACTACATCGCCGCCGCCGGCGCCGACTCGCTCGCCTTCGAGCCGGGGACGCGGTGGCGGTACAGCAACCTGGGCTACGTGGTGCTGGGGAAGGTGATCGAGCGCGCCAGCGGCCAGGCGTACGCCGACTACGTCCGCGAGCACGTCTGGAAGCCGGCGGGGATGTCCTCCACCGACCTGAGCGACCTCGACGCCATCAACCCCGGCCTCGCGGTGCCGTACGACAAGGTCTACACCGACGCCGGCGTCACCTTCCGCAACACCCTGCTCGACCGCGGCGTCCGCGGCGGCCCGGCCGGCGGCGGCGCCTCGACGGTGGGCGACCTCCTCCGCTTCGCCGAGGCGCTCCGCGGCGGGAAGCTGGTGCGCGCCGAATCGCTCCGTCTCCTCACGACGCCCAAGCCCGAGCTCCGCTCCCCGCGCTACGGCTACGGCTTCGAGATCCTCGGCGAGGTGGGCGCCGTGGGCCACAGCGGCGGCACCGAGGGCGTCAGCACCAACCTCGACCTCTTCATGGAAGACGGCGTCGTCGCCGTCGTCCTCTCCAACCTCTCCCACGGCGCCGAGCCCGTCCTGATGCGCGTCCGCGATCTCGTCACCGCCACCCGCGCCCCGGCCGCCCCGGTGGCGAATCGATAGACGAAGTGCGTGAGTGCGTTAGTGCGTGGGTTCCGAGTCGAGGAGGTGATGGAGCGCCGCCGGGATCTCGCCGAACAGCGGGGCGCCTGGCGGCGCGGCCCTCACCCTGGCGGCTCGCCGTAGGCTCGCCGCCTGTCCCTCTCCCGAACTACAGGAGAGGGACGGTCGCATTCGGCGGGCTTTCCCCGCGGCGACGACGGGTCCCGCCCAGTCCGCGCAGGCGGACTTCGCGCCGTTCCAGGCGCGGTTTCAATTCAACCGCCTGGGCGGAATCCGACGCCCGCGCTGACCTCATCCGCCCACTCATACCAATCCGGATCATCAGAAGGTGTTTCGGAGAGATCCGCGCCCGGAAACCAGTCACCTGGCGAGGCGAGTAGATTCCTCACTCGTTCCTCGTTCGGAATGACAGATCGGGGTTTCTCTCGATCAACCACTCTTTCTACGGACTTGATATCAGGCATCCCGCACTTCCGCACTCACGC
>DATACF010000605.1:0-2925 GCA_036259235.1 Longimicrobium sp.
CCGGGGAGCGGCCTCCCCGCGCGGGACGCGCCCGCCCCACCTGGGACGCGGACGCCTGGACACCGGGACGCGGACGCCCCGGCCGGGGGAAGAAAATAACGTCGGAGACGTCGCCGCGCACCCTTCACGACACGGCCGCCCCGTCTCCGGCGGCGTCAGCCCCGCCGCTCGGGGAGGGTGCGCGCGGGGTCCTCCGCGCGCCGGCGGGCGATCGCCGAGGACGCGACGCCGAGGACGCAGACCCCGTTGACGGCGACGAGGAGGACCAGGCAGGCCCAGGCGGCGGGGGTCACGGGGCCCTCCGGGCGCCGGAGGGGGAAGACGGAGACCGATGGAGCACCCGCATGCGAATCCACTCTGTGTTGTCGTGATCGGCCGGCACCGGCGTGTCCGCCGCGCCTCCGGGAGGGGCGCGGCGCCGGGCGCCGAAGCCCCTGCACACCCTGTACCGTTCCGCGCGGCCCCCGGAACGCCCCGTTTCGATACGCTTGCGTTCCGAAACCCGGGAGCGCAGACTGGAGTTATGGAACGCTCTCGCCTCGAAAACACCCGCCCCCCGGGGCGGCCGCGGAGCGCTGCGGCGCACGGCGCCATTCTCGACGCGGCCATCGCGCTGATCCGCGAAGCGGGGTACGACGCGCTGACGATGGAGGCCATCGCGGCGCGCGCCGGCGTGGGGAAGGCGACGGTGTACCGCCGCTGGCCGGGAAAGGAGACGCTGGTGGCCGAGGCCATCGGGCGGATCGTCCGCGCGGTGCCCACCCCCGACACGGGGAGCGCGGCGGAGGACCTGCGGACGCTGATGCGGGCGACCCTGCGGATGTACCAGGACCCGGCCACGGCGCCCCTCCTCTCGGGGCTGGTGGCCGCCATGGCCCGGAGCGCGCCGATCGCGGCGGCCGTGCGGGCGGAATTCGTGGGGCCGCGCCGCGAGGGGATGCGGGCGGTGCTGGCGCGGGGGGCGGCGCGGGGCGAGCTCCGCGCGGACACCGACCTGGAGCTGGCGCTCGACCTGTTGAGCGGGGCCCCGTTCTACCGCTACCTGGTCCACGGGGGCGCGGTGGACGAGGCGCTGGTGGAGGGGGCGGTGGACGCGGTGCTGCGCGCCTTCGCCCCGGAGGTCGGACCCATCACGCGGAAAGGCGGAGGATGATCGACTTTCTCTCCGACGAGGTGCGGCGCGACCCGTTCCCGCTGTACGACCGGGTGCGGCGGGCGGCGCCGGTGGTTTACGACCCGCGCGCGGACGCGTGGATGCTCTTCGGGTACGAGGGGGTGCGGCGGGCGCTGAACGATCCCGGGGCGTTCAGCTCGGACCCGGAAACCGCGGGGCGCTCGCGGCCGGAGTGGCTCGTCTTCTTCGACCCGCCCCGCCACACGCGCCTCCGCGCGCTCCTGGCGAGCGCCTTCACCCCGCGCTCGACCGCGGCGCTGGAGCCGCGGATCCGCACCCTGGCGGGGGCGCTCCTCGACCGCTCGGCGGGGCGCGGGGAGATGGACCTGGCGGCCGACTTCGCCGTCCCCCTCCCCCTCCTGGTGATCGCGGAGATGCTGGGGGCGCCGGTGGCCGACCGGGCGCGCTTCCGCCAGTGGAGCGACACGATCCTCGACCTCGGCCACACCCTTCCCGGCGGCGAGGCGGCGGAAGCCGCGTCGCGGGCGTACCGCGCGGCGACCGCCGAGATGCACGACTACATCGCCCGCCTGGCCGAGGACCGCAGGCGGGCGCCCGCCGACGACCTCCTGACGCGGATGGTCCACGCGGAGGTGGAGGGGGAGCGGCTCACCCCCGCCGAGATCCTGGGCGTCTTCCAGCTCCTCCTGGTGGCGGGGCACGAGACGACGACCAACCTCGTCGGCAACGCCGTCCTCTCCTTCGTCGAGCACCCGGACCAGCTCGCCCGCGTCCGCGCGGCGCCGTCGCTCCTCCCGTCGGCCGTCGAGGAGGTGCTGCGCTTCCGCTCGCCGGTGCAGTGGATGTTCCGCTTCACGCGGTGCGCGGTGGAGGTGGACGGGGCGACGATCCCCCCGGGAAAGATGGTCCTCCCGGTGGTCGGCGCGGCCAACCGCGACCCGGCGCGCTTCGAGCGGCCCGACCGCTTCGACGTGGGGCGCGACCCGAATCCGCACGTCGCGTTCGGGCACGGGATCCACTTCTGCCTGGGGGCGCCGCTGGCCCGGCTGGAGGCGCGGGTGGCGCTGGAGGAGCTCCTGGCGCGGACGGGCGAGATCGCGCGGGCGGAGGACGCGCCGTGGGAGCCGCGACGGGCGCTCCACGTCCACGGCCCCGCGCGGCTCCCGATCCGCTTCGAGCCCGCCACGCGCGCCGCCGTCCCCGCGTGACCGGCCAGCCTGTCGTTCGCCGGCCGTCGGCCCCGCCGGTTGACCGGTCTCGGCGCGGCGGGGTATGATGTCGCGCGACAGCACGCGGCGGCGGGACGGCCCGGCGCGGCGAACGGAAGATCGATGGGGACGACCCCGCACCAACCTGGAGGAACGAGGATGGCGTGGGTCGTCCTTTTCATCGCCGGGCTCCTGGAGATCGGCTGGGCCGTGGGCCTCAAGCTCTCCGAGGGCTTCACCCGCCCGCTCGCCGCCGTGGGGACCGGGATCGCGCTCGTGGCGAGCATGGTGCTCCTCGGCATCGCCGTGCGCACCCTCCCCCTGGGGACCGCCTACGCGGTGTGGACGGGGATCGGCACCGTGGGCACCGCGGTGCTCGGGATCGTCCTCTTCGACGAGCCGGCCACCGTGGCGCGCGTGCTCTGCATCTCCCTGATCGTGATCGGCATCGTCGGCCTCAAGCTCGTCTCCGGCTCGCACTGATCGCGATCAGGGAGATGCAGAGCACGCGCGCCACGGTGGCCGGCTCGTCGAAGAGGACGATCCCGAGCACCGCGGTGCCCACGGTGCCGATCCCCGTCC
>DATACF010000606.1:0-5304 GCA_036259235.1 Longimicrobium sp.
CCTACCCCTGGTGGTGCCCGGCGGGGGTCAAGGCGGGGCGGACCACCACCGACCTCCCCGTGCGGCAGACGTACTACTGGCCCACCGACCAGGGGACGCCCTGCACCTCCGGCCCGGCGATGCTCATGGCCAGCTACGACGACGGCACCAACATCGGCTTCTGGGACGGCTTCCGCCCCAAGCGCGGCCGCGGGTGGCGCGCCGAGGCCGAGGACGCGGCCCCGCCCGCGCGCTTCGAGAACCAGGACACGGTCGACCCCGAGTGGGAGGAGAACGCCGCCCCCGCCGCGATGGTGGCCGAGGTCCAGCGCCAGCTCGCCGTCGTCCACGGGGTCTCCTTCACCCCCGAGGTCCGCAACGCCGCCTTCCGCGACTGGGGCGACGACCCCTTCGGCGGCGGGTGGAACAGCTGGAACATCGGCGTGCAGAGCGACCAGGTGCAGAAGGAGATCGCCCAGCCCGACCCGCAGGTCCCCGTCTACATCTGCGGCGAGGCCTACTCCGACGCCCAGGGGTGGGTCGAGGGCGCCCTCCAGAGCACCGACCGCGTCCTCCAGAAGCTCGGCGTCCCCCCGATCGTCGCCGAGGGGCTGTAGCGTCCACGAGGCACCGCCGAACGGCGAACCTCTCACGGGGGACACGGAGGACACGGGGGGAGCCCGGTCCGTCTTCGCGATTCCCCCTGTGCCCCCTGTGAGAGACCCCCCGCTTTTCCCCTGCCCCGCGCGGACGACAGTCGCCCCGGGGCGCCCCCTCCCCCTCCCAGGAGACCCCGCACATGAGCCAGAGCGACAACGGCAGCGGCGCGCCGGCCAAGCCCGACCGGCCCAACGTCCTCCTCATCACCGTCGACGAGATGCGCTACCCGCGCTTCGGCTACGGCCCCGACGCCGGGATGCTGGAGCCGATCAAGGAGATCCTGGGCTTCGTGGGCGACCCCGCCGACAACCCCTACGCCCGCTTCTTCCCCGGCTTCCTGGCGCTGCGGAAGAACGCGGTGGTGCTGAAGAACCACACCATCGCGGCCTCCGCCTGCACCCCCAGCCGCGGCGTCATCTACACCGGGCAGTACGGCACCCGCACGGGGCTCACCCAGACCGACGGCGTCTTCAAGAGCGGGAGCGACCCCGCCTTCCCCTGGCTCGACCCCGAGGGGATCCCCACGATGGGCGACTGGTTCCGCGCCGCGGGGTACACCACCCACTACTTCGGGAAGTGGCACGTCTCCGAGGCCCACGACGGGAGCCTGGAGCCGTGGGGCTTCTCCGACTGGGAGCTCTCGACGCCCGAGCCCCACGGGAGCAACCCCAACAACCTGGGCGTCTTCCGCGACGTCGGCTTCACCGACAACGCCGTGGGCTTCCTCCACCGCCGGGCGCTGGCGGTCAACGAGACGACCCAGCCCGCCCCCTGGCTGGCGGTGGCGTCGCTGACCAACCCGCACGACATCGCCGGCTACCCCATGCCCTGGTTCGCCGGCGTCGAGACCCCGCTCCCGCCCGCCGGCGCCCCGCGCCCCATCCCCCCCCAGGGGGCCGTCTCCAACGCCCCGCAGTTCGGGAGCTGGCGGCTTCCGCTCAACCCCGACGGCTTCCCGCAGGAGTCCTTCAACCCCTCGCCCACCGGGGACGAGGACCTCTCCACCAAGCCCGACTGCCAGCTCGACAGCGCCTACAAGGTGGGGCTCGCGCTCAAGTCGCGGTGGACGCCGCAGCCGCTCCGCGCCCGGGCGCCGCTCCCCTTCCAGCTCTCCGACGACCCCGCCGGGTGGCAGCTGGCCAACGGGCAGTTCTACACCTACCTCCACTACCTGGTGGACATCCAGCTCCGCCGGATCGTCGACGCGGTGCAGAACACCGGGCTCGCCGACAACACGCTGGTCGTCTTCTTCTCCGACCACGGCGACTACGCCGGGGCGCACGGGGGGATGGTGCAGAAGTGGCACACGGCCTACGCCGAGGCCCTCCACGTCCCCTGCGTCGTCTCGGCCCCCTGGCTCAACCCCGACGAATCGCGGATGCGCTACGTCGACGCGCTCACCAGCCACGTCGACATCGTCCCCACCGTCCTCGGGCTCGCCGGCTTCGACGCCGACGCCCGCGAGGCGCTCCGCCAGTCGATGACCGGGCAGGACACCCAGTACCCGCTGGTGGGCGCCGACCTCACCCCCGTCATCGAGGGCGCCACCGACCAGGTGACGGAAGCCGACGGGAGCCCGCGGAAGGCCGTCCTCTTCATCACCGACGACACCATCACCGAGCCGATCCCCAACGAGGTGGGGAACTCGTCGTTCCAGTACTTCCTCGCCGACGTGGCGCGGCTGGCCGACACCGGCGCCGCCCCGGTGCGGCGCGGCGTGGTGGTGGAGCCCTGCCACGTGCAGGCGGTCCGCGACCACGAGTGGAAGCTGGCGCGCTACTGGGACCCGCACGGGAACGCCGCCGACCAGTGGGAGCTCTACGCCCAGCTCCACGACCCCAACGAGGAGGTCAACCTCGTGGGGTGGGGCGCCGACGGCGAGCCGTACGTCCGCGCCGAGGCCATCCCCGACGACTGGGGCCTTTCGCCCCGCGAGGCCGACGCCGCCCTCGTCCGGATGCGCGCCCTCCTCGCCGAGTACCGCGAGCGGATGCTGGGCATCCCCACCCTCCCCGGCGGCGACGGCGACCACGAGGCGCGCCGCGTCCGCGTGGGCGCCGGCTTCGTCGTGGCCTCGCGCCTGGAGGAAGGCGCCATCGCGCCGTGAAGCACCTGCGGGGGCGGCCGTGCGCGCCGCCCCCGCCTTCCCCGAGGTTTTCGTTTCCGTGTCCGACAGATGAGGAAGATTCCATGAGCACCCACGACACCGCCGCCGTCCAGGTCCCCGTCTTCCCGGCCGCCGCCGCCGCCACGCCGCGCCCGGTCTCCATCCCCGCCCTCCCGCCCCGGCCCATCCCCCACCCGCCCGTGCCGAAGCACCCGTGGATGGCGGCGAACGGGCGGAGCAACATGCACAACGACGCGTACATGTCCGACGGCTACCCCTGGCCCGGGCCCTCCGGCGACGGGCTGGAGATCGGGCTGGGGGCGCTGGACGGGCTCTGCGCCACGCTCACCTTCGACCGGCTGGGGCACATCGTCACCGTCTGCTCGGCCATCCGGCTGGGCGTCACGCGCGAGCTCCTCCGCCTCGACCCGCGCACCCTGGAGCCGGACGCGCGCTACCGCCTCCCCTCGGGCGGGGGCGGCTCCAGCGGCTTCGGGGGGGGCGGCTACATCTACCTCGACAACCTCGACCGCCCCGTCGTCCCCACCGCCGACCAGCGGGTGATGATCTTCGAGGCGCACCCCCCCACCTTCGAGGCGGTGGCGAGCTACGACCTCTCGGCGGCCATCGGCGACCCCGCGGCCAGCATCCAGTCGGCGCTCCCGGACTGGTCCGGGCGGATCTGGTGGGTCACCGACGTGGGAATCGTGGGCTACGTCCACCCCGACTCGGGGGAGGTCCGCACCTACGCCCTCCCCGCGGACGAGCGGATCGGCAACTCCTTCGCGGTCGACGAGACGGGGGGCGTCTTCATCGTCTCCGACCACGCCCAGTACCGCTTCGACGTCGCCCCCGACGGCGCGATCGTCGCCACCTGGCGCGAGGCGTACGACCGGGGGACGCGCATGAAGCCGGGGCAGGTCAACTTCGGCTCGGGGACGACGCCCACGCTGATCGGGCCCAGCTGGCTGGGGATCACCGACAACGCCGACCCGCGGATGCACGTCCTCGTCTACCACCGCGAGGCCGCCTACCCCGGCGACCGCCTGGCCGCCCAGGTCCCCGTCTTCCCGCCGGGGTACAGCGACACCGAGAACTCGCTGATCGCGGCCGGCGAGAGCTTCATCGTCGAGAACAACTACGGCTACACCGGCACCTTCACCTCGCCCACCGGCCCGGTCGTCCCCGGGATGGCGCGGGTGGCGTGGCCCGCCTATCCGGGCGAGACGGTGTGGAGCACCGAGCGGGTGGTGGTCCCCTCGGTCGTCTCCAAGGTCTCGTGGGCCGACGGGAGGGTCTACACCTACACCCTGCGGGAGCGCGAGGGCGCCCAGGACTGGTTCGTCACCGCCGTCGACGCCCACGACGGCGCGGTGCTCTGGGAGGTCTACGCCGGCTCCGGCCTCGGCTTCGACAACCACTACGCCGGGCTCTTCGTGGGCCCCGACGGCTCCGTCTACGTCCCCGTCTGGTCCGGGATCGTGCGCCTCGGCCCGGCGTAGCCGCCCCCGCGACGTCTCCCGGCTCGCGAAAGCGTCCGCTCGGAGACATCGCTCCCCATGGTCCCTCACAGGGGACACAGGGGGCACGGAGGAACGGGCTCCCCGTGTTCCCCTGTGCCCCCTGTGAGAGGCCCGCTGTTTCTCTGGTTGGGCATGAGAACAGCCAGTCTCACGCAGAGGGAGCGGAGAACCCCCTCTGCTGTCCCTGCTCCCTCTGCGTGAGACTGCTGTTTTCAGGAATTCGAGGGTGCGACGAAGACCGGTCACGCGCCGTCGGCCGGGGGCGGGTCCTTCGCCACCGGCATCGCCCGCTCGCACCAGCGCTCGAGCTGCGCGTCGGAGCAGGCGTCCCACGCGGGCGGGATGGGGAAGAGGCGCCGGCGCTCGCTGGGGCTCTCGAAGACCAGCCACCCCGCCGCCAGCGCCGACGCCAGGAGCCGCGCCGTCTTCCGGCGGTCGGGGGCCCCCCGCCGCTCGGGGCCGGTGTAGCGGAGCACCGGGTCGGGGCTCCGCCGGTCGTACCCCCGCCGCCGCTCCTCCCCCTCGCGGATGCCGGGAATGACGCTCCACACCTGCCACGGCACCCCGGCCGAGCTGCGGAAGGTGCGGAGCGCCATCGCCGTCAGCGCGGCGTGGGTGCCGGCGCGGCACGGCGGCAGAGCGCCTCCAGCTCCTCCTCGCACGCCTCCTCCCACCCTTCCGGCGGAGAAGCGAGCCGCCGCTTTTCGGCCTCCGACCGGAAGCAGAGCCACCCCCCCTCCAGCCCCGACGCGCGGCGGCGCCGCTCCGCCCACACCCTCCGCTCGGGCGCGTACCCCGGCGTCTCCCGCGTCCGCCGGTCGGCCCCGGCCCGCGCGGGGGTGTAGACGCGCAGCGGCGGGACGTCCCACGCGCTCCACGCCGTGCCCTGCGAATCGGTGAACTCCCGGAGTCCCATCCTCGTCCTCGGAGCGGCGGTGAAGAAGGTGTGTACCGAATTCGCAACTACCGTACCTGCATGAGTTTACACGGATGTTCCCCCGGCGCGCGGCGGTGCCCGCGCGCCGGGGCGTGACG
>DATACF010000607.1:0-3211 GCA_036259235.1 Longimicrobium sp.
GGCCCGTCCGGGGGGCGTGGTAGGGGGGGGGGCCCGGGGTGTGCGGGCCCCGCCCCTTTCGTTCGACGAAACAGCGGAACGCGGGCGCCCGCAACGGTTTACCGAACGCCTCCGGCCGCGGGGCCGCAAAGAAGAGAGCCAACGAAGACGAGCAGATGCTGAGCGACGAGCAGATCGGCGAGAAGATCCGGGGGCTGGGGCTGGAGGAGGCGTACCTGCGCGAGCTCCTGGCGAGCCTCGGCTTCGACCCCGGCGAGGGGTGGACCTCCGACTCCATCCACGCCCTCGAGACCGCCACCCTAGAGCAGCGCCGCCGCGCGGCCCTCCGCACCCTCGCGCTCGCGGAAGAGGCGTAGGCGGGCTGGCCCCCGCGGAGGTCGGCGCGAGCGGGCCGACCTCGATCCGCTGCGCGTTCCGGCAGGCCTCGTTGAGGCTCCCGGGCTCCACCTTCCGGACCTCCACCCGCCGCTCGCCCTCGGCGTCGTGCACCGAGACCCAGGCAACGTCGCCGGGGAGCCCGCCGCACGCATCCAGCTTGTAGTCCGTCACCACCTGCGGGCAGATCTCGTCGCCCTCGCGCATCAGGAGGTTGTAGATCGGCGGGAAGATCTTGGCCGGGCTCTGGAACATGCGCACCTCGGTGCACGGGGTGGGCTTCTCGCCCTCCACGTGGAAGAGGATCCGCTCGCCGTCGCTGGACGCGTCGAGCACCTTCGGCCGGGGCGCGGGCTGCCAATCGGTCGCCATGATGAGCTCCACATTCCATGGGGGAGATGAAAGACGGAAGGCGGGCGCCTTCCGGGAGAAAGGAGTGCCTGCCACGATGCGCCTCCCGCCCCGGCGGCGTCAAGCAAACCTTTGCCGCGCCGGGGCTCAGCGGAAGAGGTTGTGCGCGAACTTGAGGTACTCGTTGACGTAGGCGATCAGCCCCGACTCGGTCTTCCACCAGTCGGTCTCGCTGAACCCCGGGTGCGGTGCGCCGCGCATCACCAGCTCCACGTCCGTCCCCTCCAGCGCCCGGCGGAGGTGCCAGCGGGTGCGCCGCAGGTGGTAGCGCGTGGTGACGGCGATCACGCGGCGGGCCGGGGCGCGGCGGAGGTGGTCGGCCAGGAGCGCCGCGTCGTCGGCGGTGCTGGTGGAGCCGCCGGGGCGGTGGAGGACGACGACGGCCGAGTCCGGGACGCCGAGGCGCCGCAGGACGTTCGCCGCCACGTCGGTCTGGTGGGGCATCACCCCCATCGCCGCCGCGCGCCCCGTCTCCGAGCGCGGGAGCACCACCCTCGGCGCCCACCCCTCACGGTACAGCTCCGCCGCCAGGAACGGCCGCACGTCCACGTCGCCGCCGAGGACGAAGATGATGTCCGCCTTCCGCAGCGGGTCCTCCGTCGACAGGAAGCGCGCCACCCCCGTCAGGATCGGCGCGCGCAGCAGGTACGCCGCGACGACGAGCGCGACGACGGCCGCCAGCGCCCTCCACCGGCGGCGGACGCGGCGGCGCTTCGGCGGGGCGGGATCGGGAGTCGGCGTCTGCGTGATGGACGTCACGTCGGCGAGTCGGTGGGGTTCGTCGCGATCAGGGAAAGCTCCGGGCGAGGAGAGAAGATTCCTCACCGCGCTCGGAATGACAACCGTCGGGACTCAGGACTCAGGACTGGGCACTTGTCCCTGGGCACTTGTCCCCGGGCACTCGAACCTCCCACGGGTTGACAGCCCCCCCGGCCCACCCTTACCCCTTCGACAGGCAACCCTCTCACCGAGCCCCCATGTTCCACATCGACCCGTCCGACCCTACTCCCGTCGAGGACCAGCTGGCGCGGACGATCCGCGCCGCCGTCGGCGCGGGGGCGCTCTCCACGGGCGACCGGCTCCCCACGGTGCGGCAGCTGGCGGTGGAGCTGCGCGTGGGCGCCAACGCGGTGGCGCGGGCGTACGAGGCGCTGGAGCGGGAGCAGGTGCTCGCAACCCAGCCGGGGGTCGGCACCGTAGTGAGGGCGTCGGCCGGCGAAGTCCGGCGCGAGGCGCTCCTCGCCGAGCTCTCGGCGCTGGAAGACACCCTCCTCCGCGAGGCCAGCGCGCTCGGCTTCTCGCTCGACGACGTCATCATCCACCTCGACAGCCGCCGCCGGCGGTAGAGGAAGCATCCCCATGGCCCGCGACCTGGTCCCCGTCACCACCCAGCTCCCCTCCGCCGAGGTGAAGGCGCCGCGCCCCAACATCCTCGCCGCCCTCTTCGGCCTGGCCCCCTCCGTCCCCGGCATCGCCGCCGCCGCCGTCCTCGGCGAGCCCGTCCTCGCCGTCCTGGGGGTGGGGCTCGGCGTCGTGGCCTCGCTGGCGCCCAAGATCGCGCGGCAGTGGGAGCGCGCGGTGGTGCTGCGGTGGGGACGCTACACGGGCAAGCCCCAGGGCCCCGGCCCCTTCTTCCTGATCCCCTTCGTCGACACCGTCTCGACGTGGGTCGACCAGCGCACCATCACCACCACCTTCTCGGCCGAGCAGACGCTGACCGCCGACACCGTCCCCGTCAACGTCGACGCCGTCCTCTTCTGGACCGTCTACGACGCCGAGAAGGCCGCGCTGGAGGTGCAGGACTACCGCCAGGCCGTCAGCTGGGCCGCCCAGACGGCGCTGCGCGACATCATCGGCCGCACCACGCTCGCCGAGCTGCTGAAGGGGCGGATCCACATCGAGGCCGAGCTCCAGTCGCTGATCGACCACCGCACCACCCCGTGGGGCGTCACCGTGCACTCGGTGGAGATGCGCGACGTGGTGATCCCCGCCGCCCTCCAGGACGCCATGAGCCGCGAGGCGCAGGCCGCCCGTGAGAAGCAGGCGCGCATCATCCTGGGCCAGGCCGAGGTCGAGATCGCCAAGCTCTTCGAGGAGGCCTCGCTGGCGTACCAGAACAACCCCACCGCCCTCCAGCTCCGGCAGATGAACATCCTCTACGAGGGGCTGAAGCAGAAGGGGGGGATGATGGTCGTCCCCAGCACCATCGTCGATTCCATGGGCCAGTCCGGGATCATGGCCGCCGCCGCCCTCGCCCAGCAGCAGCAGCAGCAGCGGCAGGACCGCGACGCCCTCCCCCCCGCCCGCAGCGGCGAGCCCCTGCGCCTCCCCGACGAGCTCCGCATCGCCGGCGAAGACTGACGCGGGGCCGGAGCCCGCTCCGAAGCGACCCCTCCCGCGGCCCTGGAGCCCCCTCCGGGGCCGC
>DATACF010000608.1:0-4450 GCA_036259235.1 Longimicrobium sp.
GTCCGCCGCCACCTGGGCGCCGCGTACGCCGTCGCCCTCGCCCGCCTCCGCCACCCCGCCGACGCCCAGGACGCCGCGCACGACGCCCTGGTGGCGGCGCTCCGCGGGCTGGACGGGTGCCGCGAGCCCCACCGCTTCGCCGCGTGGCTGATGGAGATCGTCCGCAACCGCGCCGCCGACCTGGCCCGCCGCAACACGGTGCGGGCGGCGGAGGCGATCGACCTCGTCGAGCCGGCCGACCCCGCCGCGCGCCCCGACCGCGACGCCGAGCGCGCCGAGCTCCGCGACGCCCTCGTCCGCGCCCTGGGGGCGCTCACCCGCCTCCAGCGCGAGGTGGTCCTCCTCCACGACCTGGAGGGGCTCCGCCACGCCGAGGTGGGAGCGCGGATCGGCGTATCGGAAGGCGCCGCGCGGGTGCACCTCCACCACGCCCGCCGCCGGCTGCGGACCGCGCTGGCCGCCCACGCGCCGCATCTCGCGGCGGAGGCGGCGTGACCGCGCGCCGGGGAGGTGACCGGAGCCGCCGCCCGGCGGTATCTTTCCCCCCTTCCCCGGCCGCGCCCGACGCCCCGCAGTCCTTCGACCGAAGCGCCCCGATGTCCCACGCCACTCCCCCGGACACCCGCCTCCCCGCCCGGCTCCTCCTCCTCTTCTGGCTGGGCGACGCCGTGCTGACGCTGGCGCAGGTGTACGTCTTCAGCGCCCTGCACGGCGAGACCCCTTCGCCCGCCCAGCTCCTCTACTGGGTCGTCCCCGGCTACCTGGTGTGGGCGCTCAGCCTCCCCGCAATCGTGGCGCTGGCGCGGCGGCACCGCTTCGAGAACGGCGGGTGGCGCCGCGCCCTCCCCGTGCACCTGGGGGCGAGCCTGGCCGTCGCGGCGGCCAACACGGGGGTGCTGGCCCTCTTCGCCGCCGCCCAGTCGCCGGGGGAGAGCTTCGGCGCGGTGCTGCTGAAGCTCGCGGAGATGCGGATGAACTGGAGCGTCTTCACCTACTGGTTCTTCCTCGCCTTCTACCTGGCCGTCGAGCACGCGCAGACCGCCGGGGCGCGCGCCCTCCAGGCGGCCGACGCCACCCTGCGGGCCAGCCAGCTGGAGGCCGAGCTGGCCCACGCCCGGCTGGCCGCCCTCGAGCGGCAGCTCCATCCGCACTTCCTCTTCAACGCCCTCAACTCCATCTCCGGCCTCGTCCCCGACGAGCCCCGCGCCGCGCAGAAGATGATCGGGGCGCTGGCCGAGCTCCTCCGCGCCACCCTGGCGGGGGCCGAGCACGACACCCCCCTCCGCCGCGAGCTGGAGCTCCTCGACCGCTACCTCGCCATCGAGCGCGCCCGCTTCGGCGACCGGCTGCGGGTGGAGGTCCGCGCCGCCCCCGAGGCGCTGGAGGCGCGCATCCCCACCCTCCTCCTCCAGCCGCTGGTGGAGAACGCCGTCCTCCACGGGATCCAGCCCGCGCTGGAGGGGGGGACTGTGCGGGTGACCGCCGAGCGCGAGGGCGAGTGGCTCCGGCTGGAGGTGAGCGACGACGGGGTGGGGCTGGCGCCGGGGTTCGCCGAGCGGGCGGCCGGGCGGGTGGGGCTGGTGAACACCCGCGAGCGGCTCCGGAAGCGCTTCGGGGCGGCGCACGCCTTCGCCATCGGGGCCGGGGCGCCGCGGGGGACGCGCGTCAGCATCCGCCTCCCCTGGAACGGCCTCGGCGCCGGGGAGGGGGCCCTTGCCCCCGGCTGAGACGCTCCGCGCGGTGATCGCCGACGACGAGCCGCTGGCCCGCCGCCGCATCCGCGCCCTCCTCGCCCAGGAGGGCGGCGTCGAGGTCGTCGCCGAGTGCGCCAACGGGCTGGAGGCTTTGGCCGCGCTGGAGGCGCACGCCCCGGACGTCGTCTTCCTCGACGTGCAGATGCCCGGCGCCAGCGGGATCGAGGTGCTGGAGGCGGCGGGCCCCGGCGCGGCGGGGGCGGTGGTGCTGGTGACGGCGTACGACGAATACGCCGTGGCCGCCTTCGAGCACCACGCGCTCGACTACGTCCTGAAGCCGGTGGACGAGGACCGCTTCCGCGACACGCTGGGCCGGGTGCGCGCGCGCCTCCGCGAGCGGCGGGCGGCCACGCTGGGGGTGGAGGCGATCCGGGAGCTGGCGGGGGCGCTGGGGCCTTCGGGCGGGGCGCCGTACCTCTCGCGGCTCCTGGTCCGCGGGGCGCAGAAGACGGTGGTGGTCGACCTGGCGGAGGTGGACTGGATCGAGGCCGACGGCGACTACCTCCGGCTCCACGCGAAGGGGCGCGCGCACCTGTACCGGGGCGCCATGACCGCGCTGGAGGGACGGCTCGACCCGGCCGAGTTCGTCCGCATCCACCGCTCCACCATCGTCCGCCTGGCGCGCATCCGCGAGCTGGAGCCCGTCGTCCACGGCGACTCGTTCGTCACCCTCACCACCGGCGCGCGCCTCCGCCTCAGCCGCACCTACCGGGCCCGCCTCCAGGCCGCCCTCGGCGACCGGGTCTAGGTCCTCGTCTCGACAAGCACTCGAAGAAATCTCACGCAGAGCAGCAGGGTCAGCAGAGGGGGTTCTCTGCTTCTCTGCTGCCTCTGCGTGAGATTCTGCAGTTCGGGGTTCTTCGGATGAAGACGGCGCGCGTTAACGGATTCGCCCCGCCGCGCGTCTGGAGCGGTGGAGCGCGGCGCCCGCGCCCCTCCTCCTCATCCCCTTCCCGGAGATCGTTCAATGCGGAAGATCGTGCTGTCGCCCGACGAGCTGCGCGTGGAGTCGTTCGCCACCGGCGCCTCCCCGTCCGAGGGCGGCACCGTCGTGGGGCGCGAGGCCCCGCCGACGATCATGCCCAACTGCGGCACCGTCCTCGAGTCGTGCGCCGGGTGCTCGTACGACGACACCTGCGGGGCTTGATTCTGCCGTCCCGGACGGCGGATGCGCGACCCGAGCGCCCCCGCCGTCCCGTTCGACTGCGATGGGACGAGGATGCGGATCGTGATGAAGCGGACGTGGATGGTGGCGGCGGCGCTCCTCCTCCGAGCGGGCGCGGCGGCGGCGCAGGAGCCGGTGAACTTCATGCACGCGCTGGGGCTCTCCGCGCGCGCCTCCGCCCGAGGCGACACGGCGGGCGCCCTCGCGGCGCTGGAGGCGGCGGAGCGGCGGTGGCCCGGCCAGCCGATGGTGCTGCGCGAGCTCGCCCGCGTCCACGCCCGCGCCGGGCGGCGCGACGAAGCCGTCGCCGCCCTCGGTCGGCTGTGGAGCAGCGGGGTCGCGGCGCCGCTGGAGGACGACCCCGCGCTCGCCCCGCTCCGGCGCCTCCCGGCCTTCCGGCGCGTCTCCGCCCGCCTGGCCGCCGCCGCGGCGCCCCTCGTCCGCGCCGACACCGCCTTCGTCCTCGACGACGCCGACCTGGTTCCCGAGTCGGTGGCGTACGACCCGGCGAGCCGGAGCTTCTTCGCCGGGAGCATGGGGCGCCGCAAGGTCGTCCGCGTCGGCCCCTCCGGCGCCGTGAGCGACTTCGTCCCCGCCGGACCCGAAGGGCCGGGCGAGGTGCTGGGGATCCGCGTGGACCCCGCGCGCGGCGCGCTCTGGGTGAACCACTGGATGGCCGACGACGCCGCCCCCGCGGGGTTCGCCGGACGGCGCGGGTGGGCAGCGATGGACCGCTACGACCTCCGCACCGGCCGCCGGACGTGGCGCGCCGTCCTCCGCGACACCGCGCGCGCCCACCTCCTCAACGACCTCGCGGTCGACGCCGCGGGCGAGGTCTTCGCCACCGACAGCGAGGGCGGCGCCGTCTACCGCCTCCGCCCCGGCGCCGACACGCTGGAGCGCTTCTTCGGCGGCCCGCCCGACTTCGTCTACCCCAACGGGATCGCCCTCGCGCCCGACGGGCGGACGCTCTTCGTCGCCCACCTGGAGGGGATCAGCGCCTTCGGCCGCGACGGGCGCCGCCGCCTCCTCGCCGCGCCGCCGGAGGTCGCCACCGGCTTCGGCGACGGCCTCTACCCCTGCGGCGACCGGCTGGTGATGATCCAGGGGCTCGACGGGCACCACCGCGTCGCCGCCTTCCGCCTCGACGCCGCCCGCGAGCGGGTGACCGGCGCCGTCCTCCTCGAGCAGCGCCACCCCGCCCACGACGTCCCCACCACCGGCGTCCTCGTGGACGGCGCCCTCGTCTACGTCGCAAACAGCCAGGTCCGCCGCGTCAACGTCGACGGCACCCTCTCCCCCGACGGCCGCGCCCGCCCCGTCCTCCTCCGCCTCCCCCTGGAGTGCGGAGATCAGTGATCATGGATCGAAGATCTCCACCCCACGATCGCCCAGGCCGTCATCCCATGACTCGTCGGAGCCCGGCGCGAAACCGTGAGATCCGTCCCGAATCCTCACCCTTCCACCCTTCGTGCGACCGATGCCGATTCGCGCCCTCCGCCCCCTCGTCCTCCTCGCGCTCCTGGCCGCC